>CAYMPQ010000005.1:0-41026 GCA_964392345.1 uncultured Actinomycetota bacterium | reverse complement strand
AATGCTGAGCTTCTTTCAAAAATTCTTTTAGAGTTTAAACCTGATTGCATAGTGGGCTGTACCTTTTACCCGTCTTTTGCCGCATCAAAGCTAGCCGGCGGCGTTCCTTTCTGGGCAGACCTTTTTGGCCATGTGATGGCAGAAGCTCAGGCCCGCGCATATATAGACGAAGATGACAGCTGCCTTTTCCATTACTGGAACAGTGAATACAGCATTGTCTCAAGCGCTGATATATTTTCATGCGTATCATCAAGGCAGGAATATGCGCTGATAGGCGAGCTTGGAGCAGCGGGAAGGCTGAACAGGCACACTTCAGGCTACAAATTTACCTGCAGCATCCCATGCGGCATTCCGCAGGAAGAATATAAGCATACAAAAAATGTTATAAGAGGAAAAGATGGGATAGAAAGTGGTGACTTTGTGGTGCTTTGGACAGGAGGGTACAATACATGGACGGATGTAGATACTTTGTTTAAAGGGTTAACTCTTGCCATGGCAAAAAACCCGAAGATTAAATTTGTTTCCACAGGGGGAGAAATACCCGAGCAGGACATGAAAACTTATCCAAGATTTTTATCCATGATAGAGGACTCTCCTTATAAGGATAGATTTGTGATGAGGGGGTGGATAGCAGGGGAAGATGTGCCGAATTATTATTTAGAGGCAGATTTAGGCATAAATATTGATAAAGACATATATGAAGTCAGGCTGGGAAGTAAAAACAGGATACTCGATTGGATGAGGGCCGGGCTCTGTGTTTTGTCCTCTAACATATGCGAGCTCACAGAAATTATGGACAGGGAAAAAGCAGGCTATGTTTTTAAAGCAGGTGATCCAGAAAATTTAAGCGAGAAGCTTTTGTATCTGGCAGCTAATCCTGATAAGGTAAAGACGGCGGCAACTGCAGGTAAAAAATATGGTTTTTTAAAATTTAACTTTGGCAGGACAACTAAAAGGCTTCAAAAATGGGTAGAGGACCCAACCTTTTCACCGGACAGGGGGAAAGATAGGGAAATATTTTTTGAAAAAGAAGAAGCTCTTAAAAACCTTAATCAGATCGTACTGGAGCAAAAAAAGATGATAGATGAAAGAGAAAGGCGAATTTCAGAACTGGAAGGAATTGTTCAAAAAAGCTTTACATATAAGATGTACAGCTATTTAAAAATTATTAAGAGAAAAATATTTAAATAACCTGAAGATTTATATTTATGGACGCTAAAAGTTTAATAGTCGTTGTTAGCTATAACAGTGAAAATTTTATTGAAAATTGTCTTAAGTCAGTGCTGAAGCAGAATTATAAGAGCTGGATTTTAGTAGTTGTAGATAACAATTCTAAGGATGAGACTGTTGACAGGATAAGGGAATTTAGAAATTCACATATAAATTTAACTACAGGTAATTTTAAACTTATTACACTAAAAAAAAACATAGGTTTTTCTGCAGCAGTAAATTATGCTGTATTTAAATTTATTTCAAAAAAGAAAAAAGAGCTGGAAAAAGAGTTAGAATACCTTGTTTTAATAAATCCTGATATCTGCCTTTCAGAGAGTGCTCTGGAAAATTTAATTTTGCCGCTTGAAGCTGAAGGTAAAAATATAGGAGTTGCAGGCGGATTAATTTTAGATTACAAAAAAGATACAATCCAGCATCTTGGAGGCAAGGTAGGCCCTAATTATATTACATCTCACATAGGTTATGGCAGGCAGTACAAGGATTTGGATGGGCCTCAAAAAGTGATGCAGGGCATTGAAAAAAACAAGGCCCCAGGAGAAACAGATTATGTCACCGGGGCCCTGTTTGCTACAAAGTTTTCAATTTTTAAAAAGATCGGAGGCTTTGATACAGGATACAGGCCGGCATATTACGAGGAACTTGATTATTGCATTAAAATAAAAAGATCCGGGCGGAAGGTGGCAGTGAACCCCTGCAGTATTGCGAGACATTTTGAAGGAGCATCCGTTAAGAAATTTAGCAGAAAGTTTTATAAGTATTATCATAAAAATAGAATAAGATGTGCAGTTATTAATATGAGTTTTTTTAATTTTTTAGGGAAATTTATAAAAGAAGAATTCAGGTGGGTTTCCAGTAAAGCTACAAAAGATCAGCTTCTGCCGCTGATGTATGCATATTTTTTAAATTTTATTTTTTTACCCTGCAATTTAGCGGTGAAAGTAAAAAATTATCTTGCTATAAGCAGGTTGAGATTAAAAGATATAAATTCGGGCTAAGAATCTCAAGTAAAAATTATATTATTTTAAAAATTAAGTAAATAATAGTAGAATTGCTAATGAGTCTAATTAAAATTAGCTTATGGATCAAAAGGAGATTTTATGGCAAAAAAGTTAGATAAGAAAGGCAGACCTGCAAAAATTTTAATAATCAGCCAGGATGTTGTAGGGAAAAATATGGCTGGACCCGGAATAAGGTTCTATGAATTTGCAAAGGTTTTGTCTGGTTACCTTGATGTTACTCTTGCAATTCCCAATAAGATAGACATTGATATAGAAGGTTTTAAGACTATACAATATAGTATAAATAGCTACAAAATCCTGAAAAAGTATTCTGAGAATATGGATATGATATTAATCCAGGGCCATATCCTTTACTATCTGCCTTTTTTAAAAAATTTTACCGGCAAAATTATAGTTGATCTTTACAACCCTTTTAACTTAGAGAGCCTTGAGATGTATAAAAATGATAATATGGCAGAGAGGCTTAGAATTGATAAAAACAATTTACATATGCTAAAACTGCAGTTTGCTATAGGGGATTTTTTTATGTGCGCCAGCGAAAAGCAGAGGGATTATTGGATAGGGATGTTAAATGCTGTTGGAAGAGTAAATCCATATACTTATGACAAGGACAGTAATCTTAGAAAATTGATAGATGTCGTTCCCTTTGGGATTCCACAGGATGCTCCAGAGCATACAAAAGAAGTTGCAAAAGGGGTAATACCAAATATTAAAGAAGATGACAAAATTGCTTTGTGGGGCGGAGGCGTCTGGAATTGGCTTGACCCGATAACTGCAATTAAGGCACTGTGGGAGATAACAAGAAGCAGAAAAGATATAAAAATGATATTTGTAGGAACCAGACACCCGGATCCCAGACTGCCTGAGATGAAAAAATGTGTTGAAGCTATAAGGCTTAGCAAAGAACTTGATTTGTTTGGAGAGTATGCTTTTTTTAATGAATGGACACCCTACAAGGCAAGACAAAATTTTCTTATAGAGGCAGATGTTGGCCTGTCGATACACCAGGAAAGAATTGAGACAGAGTTTTCATTCAGGACAAGAGTCATAGACTATATATGGGCAAGGCTTCCTATTATTACAACAGAAGGCGACTCGATAGCAAAGATGGTAAAGGAAAAAAACATTGGTGAAGTAATAAAATATGGAGACGCCCATCAATTAGCCAGGATAATGGAGAGCATGCTTACAAACAAGAGCCTGAGGGAGATTTATAAAAAGAATTTAAATAAAATTGCTCCAAGATTTTATTGGGAAAATGTGACAAGGCCATTAGTTAAATATTGTGTTAATGCAGATTACGCAGTAGATAAAAAGAATATAATGTGGATGATAGACATGCAAAATAGCAAGATTTCAACTATTGTAAGGAAAAATTTTGAGGACACTGCAAATGTTTTAGTATTAACTAACAATAAGTATAAGGACATGCAGTTCTTTGGTAATAAATATCTTGGAAAGATATCTTATTTAGAAGTGGACGAAAGTATTGACAAGCAAAAAGTTGGGAATGAGATTTTAGATAAAGTTGGGTTAATAAAATCTAAGATAGCAAAAAGATACAAATTTGATGGAATAATTGTAAGGGATGCTTTTTCTGAAATTACTCCAAAGTTTTTTTATGATCTTGTAAATGTTTTAAGTGCAAAACTAAAGAGTGAAGGCCTGCTGTTTTTTATGATGCCGGAAACAAGAGGGCTGTCCAGCGCTTTTGGCGGTGAACGGATAGCCGGTAGAAGAGACAGTATGGTTGATGATTTTATGATTGAATATATTTTGAAAAATGCAGATTTTCAGATAATTGATAAGGGTATATGGGATAAAATTGAAGCCGGCGGTAATGGTGAAGGCGTGGAAAGAGCAGGTGAAATATATGGTAAAAATGAACTGTTTGAACTATTCCAAATAAATCTGAACAAAGAAAATTTTAAAGAATTAAAGCTTCTAAGCAGCCTGGATATACTAAAATCAAAAGAATTAGCTGAGGATAAAACTATAAAGGGAAAGTTTAGAAAATATGTGTATCTACTTACCAGCATATATTTTGAAAATTTGAGAAAAAGTTATAATGAGTCTATTAAGGCAGTTAATAATAATATCCAACTCCAGATAAACGGGGAGATAAATGAGCTAAATCGCAAAAACAGGGAGAGGATGCTGCTGATTTATTTTAACATATTCAATACGCTTGAGGCAGAAATTAAGAATTTAGGCTATGACGTTGAAAGTTTGAGGGAATTGTTTGAGAGCATTGAATCTAAATCCAAGATGCCACTGAATCTTGACCAGAAGCTGGAAACATTGTTTAAAAGTTTTGAAAATATTGATAGAATTATGGGGCTTACAATATCAAGTAAATATTATTTAGCTAAAAAACTGTAAATTTATTATTAAGATGAAAAAGGAGAGCAAGACTTTGAGTTTAGCAAAATCCATACCTCTCATTTTACTTAGCATATCTATAGCAGTAGCGGGCCAGATTTTGCTCAAACTTGGGATGAATCGCATAGGAGTTGTAAGCTTAAATGGGCTTGGCGGACTGGGGCAGCTGTTTTCTGCGGTACTTAAAAGTCCGCTGGTATTGTTTGGCTTATTTTTATATGTGGTTTCTGCTGTTGTCTGGCTGGTTGTGCTGTCTTCAGTTGATCTAAGCTTTGCTTATCCTTTTATAGGGTCCAGCTATGTTTTTGTTCTTATTCTTTCCAAATTTATACTGAAAGAAGATGTAAACCCTATCCGCTGGATAGGAGCGCTTGTAATTACAGCAGGAGTGATTATACTTTCCAGAGGCTAAAATTTTAATTAAAGGTGAGGTGAGTTTTTTAATTGGTTCAGGATGATGATCCCCTAATATCTATTGTTACGGTAAATTATAATGGCAAGAAATTTCTGGGCGGTCTTTTTAATTCTATAGTAAATCTTGATTACCCCTCTGAAAAAATACAAATAATAATGGTTGACAACGGTTCGTCGGACGGGTCCGTAGATTTTGTAAAAAATGAATTTCCCATAGTGGAAATAGTGCCTCTCTCTAATAACCATGGGTATGCTGGCGGAAACAATGAAGGCATCAGGAAGGCTAAAGGAAGCTACATAGCTCTTGTAAATAACGATTGCATAGTTGAGGAAGATTGGCTAAGCAAGATGTTTTCTATTTTCAGGCAGTATTCGAAAAGTTCGCATGTAGGCGCCGTAGGTTCAAAAGTAGTTCTTTTTTATCCATACCTGCCTGTTCAATTTGTTGCTGCAAGCATAAGCCCAGGGGAATTAAAAAAAGGAAAAGACATCAGCAGGCTTGGTGTAAAGATATCTGATGTTGAGATATTGCGCGCAAAAGAGAATGGCGGTATAAACATAAAGTATTTAGACGGGTTTTATCCGCCTGCTTCCGATAGCAAAGGCAGCATTTACCGGTGGACTCAGGATAATGCTGTTTTAGCAGTTCCGTTAGAAAATCTGGATGAGGATATAATAATGAAGTTTAGTGTATCCTCATATCTTTCTTCAAATAATTTACAAATAGTAGTTGGCGAAGAAATTCTTTATGATTTAAAGGTAGATGGGAATCTGCAAGAGATAAAGATAAAGATTCCTAAAAGTTATTTCAGCTGCAGGAAAGATATAATAAACAGCTGCGGCGCGAAAATAAACAAATTGTTCTATAGCAGGGACAGGGGATATCTTAGCTTTGATGAGGGCCAGTATGGAAACGCAGAAGAAGTATTTGCCGTAAGCGGGAGCAGTCTTTTAATTGACAGGCGGATGTTAGAAGATGCAGGTTATTTTGATGAGAGCTTTTTTACTTATTATGAGGATATAGATTTATTCTGGCGGGCAAGGCTTAAAGGATGGAAAATGTTTTTTTCTCCTGATTCTGTCGTAAGGCATCTTCACTGCGGAACTGGCAAGGAGTGGTCTTATAGCTTTACATATCACGTAGTGAGAAACAGGCTGCTTATGATTTTTAAATGCGGATGGCCGGTTTTGTTTTTGAAATGCTATACATTATTTGTTTTATCAACCATAAAGAATGCAGCTTTTTATGCTGCAAATCTTCTAATTGGCAGAAGACTAAAAAGGGTTGATATCCCTGTCAGGGCAAGAGTTTTTTTTGAGCTTTTTTATATGCTGCCTAAAAATTTAGCTGCGAGATTTAAAATCAGAAAAGGCAGGAAAGTTTCTGATAAAATTATTAAAAGTTGGATGAGAAATTTTTAGCAGGGTTTATTTATGATAAAAATCGGCATTTACGATAGATACCTGTCAACGTTAGGAGGAGGAGAGCGGTACAGCTGTAAAATAGCAGAAATTCTGTCCCGGCAGAAAGACTACAGCGTAGACTTGATCACTGATATATATGAAGATTTAGTAAAGATATCTGAAAGGTTAAATTTAGATTTAAGCAGGGTAAATTTAAAGGTGTTCCCATTTCTATCTGAAGAATATGCCGGCAATATTGCTGCCAGCTATAATATATTCATAAATGCTACTTATCTAAGTTCTCTTTCCGGGCACGGACAAAAAAATCTGTATTTGTGTTATTTTCCTACTCGTTTTGATGTTGATTTTAAATTAATCCATAAGTTTTTACTTCTCTTTTTTTGCCTGCCTGCCAGATGGCTTTTCAGATTTGCTGACAAGCTGTGCGGCGGTTTTAAGGAAATAAAAATTGAGAAGGGGCTGTATGAACCAAAAAAGTTTTTTCTCAGAAGAGGCAGCTGGAGCAGCGGAAGAGTAGTTTTAGATGTAAGCAGATTAAATAAAAATTTAAGAATAGGTCTTAAAAATCCTGAAAGAAGCGGCCTTCAATTAATGAATGTCAGCGTCAGGGTGCTGGAAAGCGGCACAGACGATGGCAGCAGGGTAGTTTACGAGCAGGCTGTCATTTTAAATAAGAATGAGAAGAAGATTGTATATCTCCCGAAAAGTTTTAACAAAAAAGGCTGCAGTGTTGTTATTTGTTCCAATACATTTATTCCCGCAGAAGTAAATAGCAATTTAGAGGATTCAAGAAAATTAGGCGTTTTTGTATATGATGAGAGCAGGACTGGCTTTATTAAAATGATTGTTTTAAAGGTGCTTGGGTTTGTCCCAATGTTTCTTGTTACATACCCTAAGAACTTAAAATTTTTAGAAACTTATGATGAGATTATCTCAATTTCAGAATATTCTAAAAGCTGGATCAGAAAACTTTGGAAGAAAGACAGCATCCTTCTTTTCCCGCCAGTGGATACCGGCAGTTTTAAAGTTGGAAAGAAAGAGAAAATAATTCTTAGCGTTGGAAGATTTTTCCCGGAACATCACAATAAAAAACAATTAGAACTCACAGAGGCCTTCATTGATCTTTATGATAATTATCCTGAGGTAATGGATGGATATGCACTATATCTGGTTGGCGGTGTTGAGCAAAGAAAAAAACATCTGGAATATGTTGATAAGATAAAAAATATTAGTAAAAATTATCCTGTAAAGGTCATAACTAATATAGGGTGGGGAGAGCTGGTAGAAATTTTTTCTAAAGCTTTTATATTCTGGCACGGTGCCGGGATGGACGAGGATGAAAAAAAACATCCAGAGAAATTTGAACATTTTGGAATAACTACTGTTGAAGCAATGGCTTCAGGCTGCATCCCGATAGTTATCGGCAAGGGAGGGCAGAAAGAGATCATAAGGGACGGGGAAGATGGTTTTTTATATGAAAGATGGGACGAACTCAAAGATATAACTTTAAAAGTATGCAGGGGAGATATAGATGTGGAAGCCGTAAGAAAACGGGCCATTGAAAGCTGCAGGAAATTTTCCAGCTCTAATTTTGAAAAAAAGCTGCTTTCAATAATCAGTAACATTACCGGGGAGTGTAGTTGAGTATAGATATCAGTATCATCACAGTAAATTACAATAGCTTAAATTATATAAAAAGCTGTGTTGACAGCATTAGTTCTTTTCTTTGCAGCAAGGGTCCTACTTTCTGCGAGCTTATAATAGTTGACAACGGCTCTTCGGATGGAAGTGCCGATTATATTAAAATGCTTGCAGAACAATATGGGAATATTTATTTAATCAATGAAAGTAAAAATTTAGGATTCTGCAAGGCGTGCAACCTTGGATCCAGCAAAGCAAATGGAAAGTTCCTGCTTTTTTTAAATCCAGACACCAGGTTTATAAGAGGCAGTGCAGAAGAGTTCATTAGGTTTTATGATGAAAAAAGCAAAGGCAGCAAAGTGGGGGCTATTGGAGCAAAACTTGTAAACCCGGATGGGACCATCCAGTACAGCTGCAGGTCCTTTCCAACGCTTGCAAGGCAGTTTTATGAAAGTTATTTTTTATACAGGTTATTTAAAAACTCTCCTGTTTTTGGCGCATATTTTCTTAGCTGGTGGAACCATGGCAGCGCAAGGGAAGTAGATTGGCTTTCCGGAGCTTTTATGTTTATAAAAAGGGAAGATTTTGTCAGGGCAGGCGGCTTTGATGAAGATTATTTTATGTACAGTGAAGACAGTGACTTATGCTTTAGACTGTGCAAAAACGGCTACAGAAATTATTACTTTCCATTTTTTGTAGCAGAGCATGCTGATGGCGGCATTGCTTCTGAAAATAATGCATTAAGGGAAGCCAGCGTGTGGAAGAGCAGAAGACTTTATTTTAAAAAAAATTACTCTTTATTCCATGCTGAAATATTGAGTTTTTTATATTTTTTAGGAGTTTTAAACAGGATAATAATATTTACAATTTTATCCATTTTTACAGCAAAAAAGCAAAACAGGAAGAGATTGCAGACATACCTTAAAACGTTGAAACTATACTTTGCAAGACGGCCAGTTAAAAAATAGTTAATATAAAGTAAAAAGCAGAAAATAAATTAGCAAATGCATAAAGAAGATATTTTAAATAATAGCAAAAAAGATGAATGGATAGTTAAAGACGATGTGAGTTTTGTGGCCACTGTCTATAACGAGGAAGACAGCATGCCCGCTTTTCTTAAAAGCCTTATGTATCAAAAACTGCTGCCCGGTGAAATAGTAATAGTGGATGGAGGATCTGTTGACAGAACACTAAAGGTAGCTGTTGATTTTTTTAAAAATAAAATTAGAGGCATAGAAAGTACAATCGTCAGTGCCAGAATGGTTAAAGACGATGCACTGGATAGCTGCAGCGATGGAAATCTTGTATTTAGTTCTGAAATATTTTTCAGAAGAAGTAAAGATATAAGTTCATATGACAATAAGGAAGAAGTAAAGATATATGTAAAAATAATTGAAAAGAAAGGTGCGAATATCCCGCAGGGCAGGAATATTGCAATAAGAAATACTAAAAATGAAATTATTTGTGTCAGTGACGCAGGATGTATTTTAGAAAGAAATTGGATTGAGGAAATAACTAAATCCTACAGCAGCAATTCTTGCAGTGTAGTTGGAGGATTTAATTGTCCGGCCTGCAGTAACCTTTTAGAGAGATGTCTTGCAATGTGCATTATGCCAGAGAAGAAGGAGATAAAAAGAAGCAAATTTATGCCTTCTTCCAGAAATATCAGTTTTAAAAAAGATGTGTGGAGAAGTACAGGAGGATATCCTGAGAATATGGATTATGGCGAAGATATGAAATTTAATTTTAATATAAGGGATAAAGGATTTGTAATAAAATTTAATCCTGATGCAGTTGTATACTGGAAGATGAGAAAAGATATGCTGCAAATATTCAGGCAGTTTTTCAGGTATGCCAAAGGAGATGCCAAAGGCAGGATGTACCTGCAACGCCACTTGATAAGATTTGCATCCTTTATTTTTTTGTTTGCAGTGCTGGCTGCAGCGTTTGGCCTAAACAAATGGTTTTTAGCTGTACTGGTCCCTTTGTTTGCGGGCTATGTATTTAAGCCTTACAGAAGGCTGCAATTTATATGGGGAATGCCTTGCGGAGCTAAAGTTAAAAAAATTGGAAGACTGCTGTCAATAATTTTCGTGCCGTTTCTGCTTTTTTATATAGATCTGGCAAAATCTTTTGGATACATCTACGGGCTCGCTAAAATGAAAAAATGAGAGGTAAGTAAAAAGGATAACATTATTCTAAAAAAGCTATAATATAACTGCACAAGTATTGGCTATAAAAAAATTAGTAAAAATTAATATTTTTTTAACATGTTTTTTTAAACAAAATATGATATAATTGTTAAGAGTTTTTTACCATAAAATAATAATTATAAATTTTTACTGATTGAGGAGGAAGCAAAGGAATGAACGACGATATAATGAAGGTTGATACCAATGATTTAAGAATCAATCTCACAAAGTATCTAACCAAAAATTTAGGCGAGACCATATACATTACACGGTACAATAGATTGGTTGCAGAAATAAGAGTTTATACAGACGAGATAAGAAAAAAAACAGAGCTGAGAATAGCAAGAAAAATGCTGGAAGCTGATGCAAAAGAAAAAAAACAAAAATCAAAGAAGGGCTAAAATCTATAAAAAATTCATATATATTTGCAGGTTAAACAGGGTGGAAGAGTTAAAACTGTGAGAATGTAGAATTCGCAGGCTGCAGCTTTTAAAAAAGATGGCTTTTTCGAAGCCATCTTTTTTATTACATAAAGTGTTTGCATTGGAAAAATATATAATGCCAAATTACAATATGTTATAATAATTTTAGCCAGGTGCTATGCAATATGTAACTCGCACAATATAGATTCAGCCAGCTAAAAGCAAATTGATTTTTCTAATAATATAAGTTAATAAAAGAAGTTGAGTAAATTAGAAATTAAAGACTTAACAATAAGTATCGTAAGTTATAACAGTCTAAATTTTTTAAGGGACTGCCTGAATTCCATATTAGAAAATCCGCCTTCTTTAAAATATGAAATTATAGTAGTTGATAATGCTTCTACAGATGGGTCGCGTGAGTTAGTTCAAAAAAATTTTCCACAAGTTAAATTGCTTCGCAACAGTAAAAATACAGGTTTTGCTGCTGCAAATAATAAGGCAATAAGTAAGACAAATTCAAAATATATACTTTTAATAAACAGCGATTGCAAGGTCTATAAAAATTCTTTGGACAGTCTTGTAAATTTTATGGAAAAAAATAAAAAAGTAGGGATAGCAGGGCCAAAAATTATAAACAGCGATGGTTCTGTCCAGCTATCGTGCAGAAAATTCCCCTCTATTTTTAATGCAGCTTTTCACACTATACTCACAAATATTGTTCCCAATAATCCTTTTTCAAGAAAATACAAGCTGGCTGATGCAAATAGAGATGCTCCATTTGAAGTTGACTGGGTGTCGGGCTCAGCTATGATAATCAGGAGAAAAGCACTTGAGGATACCGGTCTTATTGACGAAAGATATTTTATGTATGTGGAAGATTTGGATCTTTGCTATAGAATGTGGCAAAAAAGCTGGAAAGTGTATTACTATCCCTGCGCCAATATTCTTCACCATATTGGCGGGAGCAGCGGAAACGGGGAGCTGAAAGCCTGTTTTAGAATGCAGAGAAGCGTATTTTATTTTTTCTGGAAGAATTATAAAAAAAGCTGGAAGGTTTTACTGATTCCTTTGCTAATCATAGTATTAGCTTTTAGAGTCTTTATTACTTTTTTTAAGCAATGCTTCAGATGTTTTAAAAAGTAGATAAATAATTTTAACTTCATTCTTTTATCATTTTATTTTATATAGTTTTGGTTTTATATTAAAATAGAAGGCACAATGGTAAAATTATTAATAAATTAATTGGCCGGGAGAGATGACTTTTGAGGATTTTGATAACGGGAATTGCAGGATTTGTAGGGAAACATCTTACCAGATACCTGCTGGAAGATGGCAATCATGAAATTTTAGGTGCTGACTTAAAATTAGCAAACTTTAGCATTGATAAATTTGGCGCAGATGAGGCTCAAAACAAAATTAAAGTTTTGGAAGTTGATATAAAAGATAAAAAAAGTGTTGAAAATATAATTGTAAAGTTTAAACCGCAACAAATTTATCACCTTGCAGCCCAGAGCTCGGTTAACTGGTCATGGGAAAATCCTGTGGAGACTTTTAAGTCTAATGTGTTTGGCGGGATTAACATTCTGGAAAGTTTGAAAAATTATTGTCCCGAGTGCAGAATATTAGTGGTATGCACTGCAGAAGAATATAGTGAAGCAAATGACAAAAAAAAGGCAATAGACGAGGATTTTAAGATCTATCCTTCAAACCCGTATGCTATCAGTAAAGCTGCATTGGATTTCTTTTCCATAACTTACCATAGGGCGTACGGCATTCCTGTACTTGTCAGCAGGTCCTTTAACCATATCGGGCCGGGGCAGTCGGAAAGATTTGTATGCTCTGATTTTGCAAAGCAGATTGCAGAAATAGAAAATGGCATCAGGGAGCCTGTTGTAAAAGTTGGAAACATAGAAGCATATCGTGATTTCTTAGATGTAAGGGATGTTGTGAAAGCTTATAGCTATATAATTAACAGGGGCAAAATTGGACAGGCCTACAACGTATGTTCGGGGAAAAAGTATAAAATCTCATATTTATTAGATGTTTTAATGTCAACCAGCAGAAGGAAGGATATTACAATAAAAGTGGATAAAGATAAATTTAGACCGGTTGATACAGATATTGTTTATGGCGACAACAGCAAGCTCAGGAGCCATACAGGATGGAAACCGGAATACAGCATTACAGACTCTCTCAGGAGCGTGCTTGAGTACTGGAGAGAGGAAATTGGAAAGGAGCTTAATTGAAAGCAGTAATACTTGCAGGCGGAGAAGGAACAAGACTCAGGCCGCTTACATGTCTGAACCCAAAACCAATGCTGCCTTTTCTAAACAAGCCTTTTATGCATAATTTTATTTCATGGCTTAAATTTTATGGTCTCAAAGATATCATACTTTCTACCTGTTATCTTCCTGATATATTTTTAAAATATTTTGGTGATGGAAAAAGTATTGGGGTAAAACTTACATGTATAACTGAAAGCTCTCCGCTCGGAACCTGTGGCGCTGTAAAAAATGTAGAAAAATATCTTGACGGCAGCAGCTTTATGGTGTTTAACGGTGATATCCTAACCTCTCTTAACTTAAAAGATATGATTTCTTTTCACAAGCAAAAAAATGCAGACGTAACTATTTCCCTGACACCGGTTGAAGATCCTACATCGTATGGCCTGGTGCCTGTTGATGGTAAACAGAGGGTAAAAGAGTTTTTAGAAAAACCCAGGCAGGAAGAAATTAAAACTAATTTAATAAATGCCGGCACATATATAATTGAGCCGCATATAATGGACCTGGTACCGAAAGGAAAAAAGTATTCTTTTGAAAGGGAACTTTTTCCGGATGCTTTAAGCAGGGGATATAAGATATTTGGTTTTGTGTCTGGTTCTTACTGGCTTGATGTTGGGACTCCGGAGAAATATTTATTGGCTCATCATGATATGCTTGAGAGGAAAGTTAATTTTAAGTTTCCTTACAGGGAAGCTTTTCAAAATATTTATGTTGGGAAAGGAGCAAAATTCAGCAAAGAAAATTTTGTTTCCGGTCCTGTGCTTGTGGGGGAAGGGACCGTAATAGAAAAAGGCGCTAAGATTTTACCGCTCACAGTAATAGGAAAAAACTGCAGTATTTTTTCCGGCTGCGAGATTTCCAGGAGCGTGGTTTTTGATAATTGTAAAATACACAAAAATTGTCATATTGCCAATTCAGTAATCTCTAAAAATGTGACAATCGGAGAAAATGTGAAGGTAGGCGATATGTCAATAATTGGGGATAACAGTACAATTGGGAATGATAATATTTTAAAAAATGGAATCAGGATAAATATTAATTCAAAGATTGGTGCAGGGCAGATTACATTTTGATGAGCTGGAGCTAATATAAAAATAAAAATTTAGCCAAGGAGACAAAAAAATTATGAGAGTATTGATAACCGGTATAACAGGGCAGGACGGCTCATATCTTGCAGATTTTTTGCTGAGCAAGGGGTATGAGGTTTATGGGATGGTTAGAAGATCTTCAGTTGAAAAATTAGACAGGATAGAACACATAAGGGAGAAGATTAAATTTGTCCAGGCTGACCTTTTGGACCAGCTTTCCATTATAAGCGCTGTAAAAGAATCAAACCCGGATGAAATCTATAATTTAGGGGCCATGTCTTTTGTACCGACTTCCTGGAAGCAGCCAGTACTGACAGGAGAGTTTACGGCACTTGGAGTTACGAGAATGCTTGAGGCTGTGAGGCACCTAAATAAAGATATTAAATTCTACCAGGCTTCAAGTTCAGAAATGTTTGGAAAAGTGAGGGAAGTTCCGCAAAATGAGAACACGCCATTTTATCCAAGAAGCCCGTATGGAGTTGCTAAAGCTTATGGCCACTATATGACTGTAAATTACAGGGAAAGTTATGATATGTTTGCCTGCAGCGGCATACTTTTCAATCACGAGTCTCCAAGGAGGGGACTTGAATTTGTTACAAAAAAAGTAACAAATGGCGCAGCAAAAATAAAATTAGGATTAGCCAAAGACCTTTATATGGGAAATTTAGATTCAAGAAGAGATTGGGGATATGCCGAGGATTATGTAAGAGCCATGTGGCTGATGCTGCAGCAGGAAAGTCCCGAAGACTATGTTGTAAGCACCGGACATTCTCATTCTGTAAAACAGTGGGTTGAAGCTGCTTTTTCATGTCTTGGGCTTGACTGGGAAAAATATGTAAAAATTGATGAAAGGTTTATCAGGCCCGCTGAAGTAGATCTGCTGGTAGGCGATTCTTCAAAAGCCAGAGAAAAGTTAAAATGGGAGCCAAGCGTCAATTTTGAGCAGCTGGTAAAAATAATGGTAGAGTATGACTATAATCAGCTAAAGAAGACAATATAAAGGGTGTAGCATGGAAAAATCAAAAACAGGCGGAAAGCTGATAAAATTCGGAACGGATGGCTGGCGGGGCATTATTGCAGATGATTTTACTGTAGAAAAAATCAAAATGGTTACCAGCGGGGTATGCAAGTACTTAAAGCTAAAAACTGGCGGCAGGAAAAAATGTCCCACAGTAGTTGTTGGTTATGATACAAGGTTCATGTCGGATAGGTTTGCAAAAACCGTAAGCAGCACCCTTGCGGCAAATAATGTTAAAACATATATTTCATCTAATTTTATCCCGACCCCTGCTCTGTCAGTTGCCGTCGTAAAAAGGAGCGCAGATCTTGGAATTATGATAACGGCAAGCCATAATCCTTATTACTATAATGGTTATAAAATAAAAGGCTCCTATGGAGGCTCGGCTACGCCAGACATAGTGGCTGAAATTGAAGACAGCGTTAATCAGTATATAAAAGGCAGCAGCTGTCCTTCTTGTTATGCTGACAGTAATTTTAACTATGATAAAAATATAATAGTAGAAGATTTTACCACAGGATACAGGAAACATGTTTTAAGCCTGGTAGATTTGGATGCTGTTAAAAATTTTAATTTTAAGGTTCTAATAGATCCAATGTATGGCGCTGCCCAAAATCTTTACAGGGATATGCTGGAGGCAATAAGCCCCGGAAAGATTATAGAGATACACTCAGTTTTAAATCCTGCGTTTGGAGGAATAAACCCTGAGCCTATCGGGGATAACCTAAATGATGCCGTAAGCGCCATAAAAAAAGAAAAGTGTGCGCTTTGTATATGTCTGGATGGAGATGGCGACAGGGTAGCAGCACTTGGGGAAGATGGGAACTTTATAAGTTCGCACCATATTTTTGCGGTACTGCTTAACCATATTGTAAAGAACAAAAAACCTGCGGGAAAAGTTGTAAAAACTGTTTCTACTTCTTCTGTAATAGACAAAATATGTTCAAAGTATGGCCTTGAACTTGTAACAACTCCTATCGGGTTTAAATACATAAGCGATGAGATACTCAAAGGCGGTGTTGTTATAGGAGGAGAAGAAAGCGGGGGGTTGTGGGAAGAAGGAAATATTCCTGAGAGAGACGGCATATTTATTGGGCTAAAGCTGATTGAGACGATGTGCAAAGAGGGCAGGACAATAAATAATATCCTGGAAGAAATTTATAATGATTTTGGATATTTTGTTTACAGAAGGCTTGATTACGAGATAAGTGCGGTCCAAAAGGAAAAATTAAAAGAGATGCTGTCAAAAAGAGTCCCTGACATTTTGCAAACAGAGGGCACCAGGGAAGTGGTAACTATTGATGGCTATAAATATGTGATGGATGACGGCAGCTGGGTGATGATAAGACCTTCCGGGACTGAAGCAGTGGTTAGAATTTATGCAGAAAGTGACAGTGAGAAAAAATTAAACAGGCTGCACAATTTAGGGAAAAAAGTAGTTGACAGTGTAATGCAAAAGGGATAATTTAAAAAATTAAATAACGGCATGTAAATATTTTGAAAAATAATTGTAATAGAAAGAGAAGGGCCATGAATGTACTTGATGATTTAAAGAAAGTCAGAGAAATAGATAAAGAAGGTATGCTTGAAATTGAAGAAAACTTCTACAATCAGTTAATGGAAGCAAAAGAAATTGCCAGCGGTGTTAACCTGGTAAAAATAAAAATGAGGACATATAAGGGGATTGCATTTTTAGGAATGGGTGGTTCAGGATTTACGGGTGACCTGATAAAAGGCTTGATAAGAGATGATACCGGGGTACCTGTTGAAGTGGTAAAAGGATACGGTGTCCCGGCTTGTATTGACGATGATTGGCTTGTTGTAGCAGTAAGCTATTCCGGAAATACAGAGGAAACTATTTCTGCTGTTAACCAGTCTTTGAGCAGGGGCTGTGAAGTAGTCTGTGTTACTTCAGGAGGAAAGCTTGAGAAGATAGCCAATGATTACAATAAATGTCTTATAAAAATTCCATCGGGACTGCAGCCAAGAGGGGCCATCGGCTATCTGTTTTTCCCGACTTTTTTAGTTCTTGGCTATCTAAAACTTGTAAATGTAACAGATGATGAAATAAAAGAATCTTTAAATCTTATACGCAAGAAATGCTCTCTCTACAGGAGGGAAACCAGCAGTGATACAAATTATGCAAAAAGCATTGCTTTAAAAATTGGTGAAAATTTACCAATAATTTATGGAACAAATGGGCTCTTGTCCCCTGTGGCATTCAGATGGAAATGCGAGATGAATGAAAATTCCAAGGCCCCATGCTTCTGGGCCGAATTTCCAGAATTAAACCACAATGAGACTGTAGGGTGGGGAAGGCTTAAAGATATTACTTCAAGGTTTGTTCTTATAGTTTTTAGGGAAAAAGAAGAAAATGTTAGAATAAAGACACGGATAGAAACGACAATAAAACTTATAAAGGACAACTTTTCTGAGGTAATAGAAATTCCCGTAGAAGGAAAATCAAAATTAGCCCGTGCTCTCAGCACCATGTATCTTGGCGATATAGCCAGCGTGTATCTCGCCATATTAAACGAGACGGACCCTACTCCTGTTGAAAAAATTCAGGCTTTGAAGTCAGAACTTGCAAAATTAGATTGAAAAATAATGCGGGCAAAAACCCGGTTATCTGTTTTATAAAAATATGAATTACTGGTAGTATGTAATAGCTTATATGAACTATAATAAAGTTAAGAAATAGATGAAAAATTTGGAATCAAGAAAGGAAAGTATTTATGGAGTTTGATGTAAAGGATATAAAATTGGCTTCCGGAGGTAAAGATAAAATAGAATGGGCAGAAAGAGAAATGCTGGTTCTAAGAGATATAAGGAAAAATTTTAACAGCAGCCAACCTCTCAAAAATTTAACAGTAGGAGCATGCCTCCATGTTACTTCAGAAACTGCAAATCTTATGATTACGTTAAAACAGGGCGGAGCAGATGTTTCTTTATGCGCATCTAATCCTTTAAGCACGCAGGATGATGTTGCTGCTTCTATGGTTAAAGACTACGGCATATCAGTATTTGCCATAAAGGGTGAAGACAATAAGACTTATTATAATCATATAAATAGTGTGCTGGACAAATGTCCGCAAATTTCTATGGATGATGGCGCAGACTTAATTTCAACTATCCACAGCAGCAGAAGAGAATTAATAAAGAAAGTACTTGGAGGCACAGAAGAAACTACCACCGGTGTCATAAGACTAAAAAGCATGGAAAAAAAGGGAGTTCTTCGCTATCCGATTATTGCTGTAAATGATGCCAAAACCAAGCATTTTTTTGATAACAGATACGGAACCGGACAGAGCACTATTGACGGGATACTTAGAGCTACCAATATGTTGATTGCCGGAAGTAAATTTGTAGTAGCTGGATATGGATGGTGCGGAAAAGGAATTGCTATGAGGGCGCAAGGAATGGGAGCCAGTGTAATAGTATTGGAAGTGGACCCACTGAAAGCGATTGAAGCTAAAATGGATGGATATGAAGTTTTAAATTCAGAAGAAGCTGCAAAAGTCGGGGATATTTTTGTGTCTGTCACTGGCGACATAAATGTCATAGGAGAAGTAATTTTAAAAAATTGTAAAGATAAAACTATTATAGCTAACGCAGGACATTTTAATGCTGAAATTGATCTGGACTATTTAAGCAAAAACAGCAAGTCAAAAAGGAAAGTAAGGCCATTTACAGAAGAGTATGTTATGAAAGACGGAAGGCGAATATATTTACTGGCGGAAGGAAGACTTGTAAACTTAAGCGCAGCCGAGGGCCATCCTGCGAGTGTTATGGATATGAGCTTTGCAAATCAGGCTTTAAGTGTTGAATATATTTATAAAAACAGCAAGGATCTCGCATGCAGAGTGTATGCTGTTCCGGAAGATATAGATAAGAACATAGCTGAAATGAAATTAAAAAGTATGGGGATATGCATAGATAAATTGACACCTGAGCAGGAGGAATACCTTAAATCATGGGAAATGGGGACATAAATTACTGCCATGGAGAAAATGAAGTTAGAACCCTTATCTGGGACAGGGCATCTCTTAAGCTGATTGACCAAAGGAAACTCCCATTTAAGGAAGAATATGTTGTCTGCAATACTTGTATGGAGGTTGCAGATGCCATCAGGGATATGGTTGTAAGAGGGGCGCCAGCTATCGGAGTTACAGCCGGCTATGGAGTGGCGCTGGCTTCTTTAGAGTTTAATGGGCACGGCAGGGATAAATTTATATCTTACATAAAAGACAGCATAAAAATATTGTCTGAAACCAGGCCAACAGCAGTAAATTTATTCTGGGCCCTTGGTAGAATGAAGAAGGTCCTTGATTGCAGCAAAAACTTAAAATTGGATGAGATCAAAATAAATCTGGCCAAAGAAGCAGAGAAAATAGAAAGGCAGGACTTAAACATCAATTTTAAGATTGGTGAAAATGGAAAGAAAATATTTGACAGGTACAAAAATAAAATCAAAATTCTGACACATTGCAATGCCGGAGCGCTTGCGACTTCGGGATACGGGACCGCCATTGGAGTAATAAGAAGCCTGGGCAGAGAGGGAAAAGTAGAAAAAGTAATTGTTGATGAAACAAGACCTTACCTGCAGGGAGCAAGGCTTACTTCATGGGAACTTTATAAGGAAAAAATTCCTTTTCACATAATAACAGATAATATGGCAGGATATTTTATGTCTGAGGGGGAAATAGATGCAGTTATTGTAGGTGCAGACAGGATAGTTTTAAATGGGGATGCTGCAAATAAAATTGGAACGCTTGGGTTGTCCATTATGGCTAAATATTACAGCATACCCTTTTATATTGCAGCTCCGCTATCTACAATTGATACAAGCATAGAAAGCGGCAAAGATATTCCGATAGAGCAAAGAGGCGAAAATGAAGTCAGAGAGGTTATGGGAACTAAAATTATACCTGAATACATGCCGGTGAAAAACCCGGCATTTGATGTTACACCGTGTGGCAATATTACGGCTATCATAACAGAAAAAGGAGTTATAGAGCCTCCTTTTAAGGAAAACATTAAAAAAATAGTTACCAGTGGCAATAATACTGATGAAGAAATGGGAGCTGATAAAAGATGAGCAAAAATAAAGTTATGGTACTTGCGGCGGGACTTGGTACCAGGCTCCGTCCTCTTACTGATCTGATATCAAAACCAATGGCTCCAATTGTTAACAAACCTGTTATGGAACATATATTAGAGCTTTTGGTGAAGCATGGCTTCAGGGATATGGTCTGCAACCTCCATTGGTACCCTGAAGTTATAAAGAATTATTTTGGGGATGGTTCCAGGTGGGGTGTAAATATTGCCTATTCCTACGAAGATGAATTGCTTGGTACCGCAGGAGGGGTAAAAAAGGTCGAAGATTTTTTTGAAGGTAAAACTTTTTTAGTTATGAGCGGGGATGCTTTAACTGACATAGACCTGGTGGATCTTATAACATTTCACAAGAAAAAAGGCGGCATATGTACAGTAGTCCTGACAATGGTTGAAGACGCATCTCAGTATGGGGTTGTAATGCTGGATGAAGATAAGAAAATATATGGGTTTCAGGAAAAACCTTTAAGCGGAGAAGCAAAGAGTAATCTTGCAAACAGCGGTATATATGTATTTGAGCCAGAAATATTCGAATACATACCTGAAGGAAAATTTTATGATTTTGGGAAAAACTTGTTCCCGGATCTTCTAAAAAAAGAAATTTCATATTATGGGTATGTGCATAATAAATATTGGAACGATGTTGGAAGCTTATATGAATACCAGCAGGGTAATTTTGATGCTCTTGAAGGGAAAGTAGAGATAAAAATACCTGGAAAAAAAATAAAAGAAGGTGTATGGATAGGCAAGAACTGCAAGATTCAGGAAGATGTTATAATTATTCCGCCTGTTTGTATAGGCAACAGCTGTACCATTAAAAAGGGAGCAAAACTATTTGGCCCCATAATTTTGGGTGACAATACTACTGTAGACGAAAGAGCAGTTATGTACAGGGGAATTAAGTGGGGCAGTGGTTATATAGGAAAGGATGCTTCTTTAATAGGGGCTATTATCGGCTATGACGCAAGAATAAAAAGCAAGGCTTCTATTTTAGAGAAGGCAGTTATTGGCTCAAGGAGTGTTATAGAGAATGGAATAGTAATACATCCAAGCGTTAAGATCATGTCAGGTGAGACAGTAGGCAATGATAAGTTAAATACAAAAGACAACGATGCGGATTGAGATAAAAAAGAAAAGGTATAAAAAGCTAAAGTGAAATTTAGATAATTTCCAGGCATATATCAAATTTTTAAGTATATAGCTTTAATAAAAATTGTTTAAAGACACTAATTTAATTGAATTTTTTAAGGATCTAATTATCCCCCCTGTATGCCCGGTTTGTGGAAATATCAGCCCCGAGTTAATTTGCCTGGCATGCAAATCAAAAATTGAAAAAATTGAAGGTGACGTATGCAAATATTGCGGAAGGCCAATTTCTGATTACAAGAAAAGCCAGACCATAGCTGATGCAGACAAATACACGCGCAGTATCTGCAGTTTGTGCAGAAAAGAAAAATTCAGTTTCTATATGCATAGGAGTTTTGCTTTTTACAAAGGTGCAGTTAGAAAGATAATGCATAAATATAAGTACAAGAAGATGTACAGTCTCAGCAAAGTTTTGGTTGGATTCTTAAAGCAGGCGTACGATAAGTATTATAGAAAAGCAGAGATAGATTATGTTGAAACGGTTCCCGGTGAACATATGCAAATTTTATGCAGCGAATTTTCCAGGGTGATAAAAATTCCATTTGCAGGTAATATAATTAAAATAAAAAAAACGCCAAGACAGCAAACACTGGATTTGTACCAGAGGAAAAATAACTTAAAAGGAGTATTTAAGGTAAGGAACAGTTTGCTGGTATCAGGCAAAAACATATTGCTGATAGATGATATATGGACCACAGGCAGCACATTAAATGAAATTAGCAAAGTGCTTAAAGATTCAAATGCAGATAAGATATATTTATTAACGATAGCAGGAGGAACGTAATTTTTATGAGCAGATTAAAAGGAATTGTGAAATGGTTCAGTCCTGAAAAAGGATTCGGATTTATTGAAGCAAAAGATATGGACGATGTTTTTGTCAGCCATTCATCTATTGTAAAAGATGGATTTAAAACATTGGAAAAGGGGCAGGCTGTAGAGTTTGAAATTGAAGAATGTGAGAAAGGAAACCAGGCCAGGGATGTAACTTTAATATAAATTATCTTTTTAAGAAAGGAGACAGGACGGTGGAATATGTAATTAAAAGCAGGAACTTGAAACTCGATGATTCCATTAAGGATTATGTGGACAAGAAAATTAAGAAAAAAATTGGAAAGTTTTTAGACAGGGGGATAAAGGTAGAAGTAGAGCTGGCTTTTGAAAAAAATCCGAGTATTAATTTAAATAATTTGATTGAAGTTACAATTTTTACTCCAGGAGCTGTAATCAGGGCAACTGGTTCGGGTACTGATGTGTTTGAAGCTGTTGACAGTGTTAGCGGTAAATTAGAGCGCAGGGTTAAAAAATATAGAGATAAGCTTAGACACAGAGAAAAAAGATCTGCCGGTATCAAATCCAAAGCCACTGCAGCTGAAGAGGAGGAAGCCACAAGGAAGGTAGTCAAGATAAAAACTTTTACAATAATGCCGATGTCAATTGAAGAAGCAATTCTGCAGATAGAACTTTTGGGGCATGACTTTTTTGTTTTTATTGATTCTGAAACTAACAGGACCGCTGTGATTTACTGCAGGAAGGATGGTAATTACGGCTTAATAGAGCCAACTATGTGATTTGAGTGAGGATATAATATTTTTTTAAAAATGCTATAGTATGGATATATAAAAGTACAGCCGCAGGTTTAGCTGTATTGGTAATATTTGCGGCAGTGATTTAAAATAAATTTTGCAATATATAAATAAGGTGATAATTAAATGTTTAATAAGTTAGGAAGTATATTAAAATTTGGCGAGGGCAAAAAGCTAAAAAAGTATGACAGCATTGTAGCTGATGTTAACAATTTGGAAAATGAAATAAAGCTGCTTTCAGATGAAGATCTTGCGTCAAAAACCTTAGAATTTAAGGACAGGCACAGCAAGGGTGAAAGCCTTTATGATTTAATGGCTGAAGCTTTTGCAGTAGTGAGGGAAGTTGCAAAAAGGACTCTTAGCATGCGCCATTTTGACGTACAGATAATAGGAGGAGTGGTCTTATTTGAGGGGAAAATTGCAGAAATGAAAACAGGTGAAGGAAAAACGCTTGTAGCAACTCTTCCTGTTTACCTAAATTCCTTTACAGGGAAAAGCACTCATATAGTTACCGTAAATGATTATCTTGCCAAAAGAGACAGCATGTGGATGGGGAAAATATATGAATTTTTGGGACTTAAGGTAGGGCTGATTCAAAATGGCATGCCGCCTTCAGAAAGAAAGCAGCAGTATAGGAGCGATGTTGTATACGGAACAAACAGTGAGTTTGGGTTTGATTACCTGAGGGACAACATGGTTGCAAACAAAGAAAATATGACACAGGATGGCCATTGCTATGCCATTATTGATGAGGTGGACAGTATATTGATTGATGAAGCAAGAACCCCTCTTATTATATCAGGAGCTGCCTCTGGCACAGTGGAGATTTACAAGAAATTTTCTCAAATAGTTCCAAGGCTTAAGACAGGCAAAGATTTTGAAGTAGATGAGAAAGCAAGGACAGTTGCAGTAACAGAGGAAGGTGTGGAGAAAGTGGAAAAAATAATGGGGATAGAAAATCTCTACGACCCTTCCAATTATCTTTTCATACACAGCCTTAATCAGATTCTCAAGGCTTGCTATCTGTTTAAAAAAGATGTTGATTATATGATAAAAGATGGAGAAGTAGTAATTGTAGATGAGTTCACAGGCAGGCTAATGCCCGGGAGAAGGTACAGTGAGGGGCTTCATCAGGCTATTGAAGCTAAAGAAAGGGTAAAAGTAAAAGCTGAAAATCAAACTCTGGCAACCATTACAATTCAAAATTATTTTAGAATGTATGACAAACTGGCAGGAATGACTGGAACTGCTATTACTGAAGCAGGAGAATTCAGACACATTTACAAGCTGGAAACAGTAGTTATCCCGACCAATGAACCAATGATTAGAAATAATATGCCGGATTTAATTTATAAAACTGAAAATTTTAAATTCAATAATGTGGTAGAGGATATAACTGAAAGATACGGGAGTGGACAGCCTGTTCTGGTTGGTACAATATCAATTGAAAAGTCAGAAAAATTAAGCAGGATGCTAAAGAGAAGAGGCATTCCACATCAGGTATTAAATGCCAGGTATCATGAAAAGGAGGCAGAAATTATAGCCATGGCCGGGCAAAAAAAAGCTGTTACCATAGCCACCAACATGGCTGGGAGAGGAACAGATATTGTACTTGGTGAAGGCGTTACAGAGTTTGGCGGATTGCATGTGCTTGGAACTGAAAGGCATGAAAGCAGGAGAATTGACAACCAGCTCAGAGGTAGAAGCGGGCGCCAGGGAGACCCGGGGTCAAGCCAGTTTTACTTAAGCCTGGAAGACGACCTGTTAAAACTTTTCGGGTCAGATAGAATTTCATGGGTGATGGATAGGTTTAATTTTCCTGATGATTTGCCAATACAGCATCCAGTGATTAATAGATCTATTGAAAATGCCCAGAGACAGGTTGAGGGAAGGAATTTTGAGATAAGGAAACATGTTCTGGAATATGATGATGTCATGAATAAGCAGAGGGAAGTTATTTATGCAAGAAGGAAAAGAATACTTGAAGAAGATAATCTCAAGGCTGAAGCACTAAATATGATCGGTGATGTGGTGGATAGTATTGTTAAGATTTATATAAATCCAAACGACTATCCTGAAAACTGGAATTTAAAAGAAGTGGTAAATTATGCAAGCTCAATATTTTCCAAAAATATTGAAAACAGCATATTAGATGGTGGAAAAAGTGATGGCGATAAATTAAATTACGAAAAATTAAAGCAAAAAATAATAGACAGGGCTGTTGAATTATATGATGAGAGAGAAAAAGAATTAACGCCGCCTGTAATGAGAAAATTAGAAAAAATGGTAATGTTAAATGTAATTGACAGTATGTGGAAAGAGCATCTTTTGGAGCTGGATTATTTGAGGGAGGGCATTGGACTTCGAGCAATAGGACAGAGAGATCCATTGGTTGAGTATAAACATGAGTCCTATAATCTATTTAAGGAGTTAATAGGAGAAATAAAGGCAGATACTGTAAAGTTTCTGTTTAATGCCAGGGTAGTTACCGAAAGCGAACAGGAAAAAATGAGGGAAAGTGTGCATAAAAATCTAACTGCAGGTGGTTTGCATGAATCTTCTTCGCAATCAAAAATACACGAACCTGTAAAAGTCAAAAAAATAGGAAGAAACGATCCATGTCCATGCGGAAGCGGGAAAAAATATAAAAAATGCTGCGGGAGGCTAGAATGATTGAAGAGTATAAGCAAAAGTTAGACAATCTGCTGGAAAGGCTAAATTATTTAAGGAGTTGTCTTTGAAATAGATAATAAGAATAAAGAGCTGGCTGAACTTCAAAACATGACTCATTCTCCTAAATTTTGGGACAACTATGAAAAAGCTCAAAATTTGAGCAGAAAAATTAATGATCTCAAGGGAATAGTCAATAATTTTAAGCATCTTGAGGAAAAAGCAGAAAATGCTGCATTAGCATTAGAGATACTGGAAAGTGAAGATGACGCTAAATTAAAAGAAGAATTAGAGGAAAATTTAGCAGGTATTAAAAAATTATTGGACCTGGTAGAGGAACAGGCAATATTAGGTGAAAAGTACGACTCTCACCCGGCAGTTGCTGCAATTCACCCCGGGGCTGGCGGAACAGAATCTGCTGACTGGGCAAAAATGCTTTTTAGGATGTATACCAGATGGATGGACAAGAAAAATTTTAAATATAAAGTTGTGGATTACCAGGTTGGAGAAGAAGCAGGTATTAAAAATGTCACCTTTACTGTTAGAGGAAAAAATGCATATGGATTGCTTAAAGTAGAAAAAGGTATTCACAGGTTAGTGCGGATTTCGCCATTTGATGCTTCAAGAAGAAGGCATACATCGTTTGCTCTGGTCGATGTTATACCATTGATAGAAAAAGATGATGCAGATATAAAAATAAATAAAGATGACCTAAGGATTGAGACTTTCAGAGCAAGTGGGGCAGGAGGACAGCATGTAAATGTCACTGATTCTGCAGTAAGAATTACCCACGTTCCAACTAATATAGTTGTGCAATGCCAGGACGAAAGGTCACAAATTTTAAACAGGCAAACTGCTCTTCAGATTTTAAAATCCAGACTTTTTGAGCATGAGCAGAAGAAGAAAAAAGAAGAAATAGAAAAAGTTAGAGGAGAAAAAAAGGAAATTGGGTGGGGCAATCAAATAAGAAGCTATGTGCTCCAGCCCTATCAAATGGTAAAAGACCACAGAACGGGGGTAGAGGTAGGAGACGCAGAGTCGGTTTTGAACGGGGATATTGACGTATTCATTAGAGGGTACCTTACAAAAAGGATATATGAGAAGTAGACTGGAAGTTTTTGTTGTGCTAATATCCATTTATATTTAGTTCAAGTAAACTATAAATTTGAATTCTAAAGAGCAAAATTAATATGATTGAATTTAAAAAAGTGAGCAAGATATACGATGACGGCACTGCTGCCTTAAAGGATATAACGCTATCTGTGAAAAAAGGAGAATTCTTATTTCTTGTTGGTCCGAGTGGTTCCGGAAAATCTACTTTTATAAAATTGCTCATAAAAGAAATTTCCGCTACCAGAGGCAGCATACTTGTAGCTGGAAGAAATATATGCAATCTTAAAACAAATAGAATTCCTCAACTAAGGCGCAATATAGGATGTGTGTTCCAGGATTTCAAGCTCCTGCCCGGCAAAACAATATTTGAGAATGTAGCATTTGCACTGGAAGTTATTGGAAAGCCGGGGTATGTAATAAAAGTCCAGGTTCCCCAGGTCTTACAATTAGTAGGGCTTCACAATAAAATGAATTCTTACCCTTATCAACTGTCAGGCGGGGAACAGCAAAGAGTGTCTATTGCCAGAGCATTTGTTAACAGACCGCCTGTTTTTTTAGCAGATGAGCCTACAGGGAATTTGGACCCTGTAACTTCTGATGGAATAATGAAACTTCTGTCAAGAATTAATTTAGTTGGAACAACTGTAATAATGGCTACCCATAATGAGAGTGTGGTAAACTCTATGAGAAGAAGGGTTGTTGAACTTGAAAGAGGAGAGATAATTAGGGACCAAAAGAGAGGAGTATACGGGCCTTCATGATTAGACCAAAGTACTTTTTTGGTGAAACTTTTTCAAGCCTGAAAAGAAATTTTTTAATGTGCTTTACTGCTATAACCACTGTTGCGATTACTTTATTCATTGTAGGACTTTTTTCTATTGTTGTATATGATATACAGAGCATAATGAGCTCTATAGAAAGACAGGTAGAATTAGCAGTATATTTGGAAGATAATATATCAGAGGAGCTCAATGAGTACATTGAAAATGAAATAAAAAGCTGGGATGAAACAAGGGAAGTAAAATATATATCCAAAGAGAAAGCTATGGAAAAATTTAAAGAGCAAATGGAAGGAAGCAGCATCTTAAAAGAAATTCAAGGCAATCCTCTCCCGGCGTCTTTTGAGATAAAGCTTACGGATCCAAAAAAAGTTGATCAGGTTGCACTTAGATTTTTAGATAAAGATGGAAACTATATTAAAGGAGTAGACGAAGTTGTGTATGGAAAAAGTTATGTCAGCAGGCTCTTTTCAATAACTGCTGTTATTGGGACAATAACTTTTTTGATTATTATAGTTCTCGTGCTGTCAACTATTGTACTTATATTTAACACTATAAGACTTTCTATACATGCCCGCAGAAAAGAAGTTGAAGTTATGAAGCTGGTAGGCGCAACTAATTGGTTTGTAAGGACCCCATTTTTGTTTGAAGGTTTTTTTGAAGGATTTGCAGGGAGCATAATTTCGGTGATAGCTCTATATTTCCTGTCAAACTTTTTAATAATAAAAGGCGAGAGAGCCATAGTTGATACCATGCATATAAAGGAACTGGCTGTTTTAGGAAGCAGCAATGCTATTATTTACATATACCTGGCCATACTGGCTGCCGGAGGGCTGATTGGTATTTTAAGCAGCGGGTTTGCTCTAAAGAGATATTTGAAAATATAATGGCTGCCAGAAGTTGAATAATTTAAAATAATTTATGATTTGTAGTAAAATATGGGTGATATGTAAAATTTAAAGGCAATGTAATATTATGGAAATTGATGGTAAAAAAATTGTAGCAATAATTGTAGCAATAACATTAACAATAACCAGTTTAGTTTTGCTTGCCCCTCACAGGCCCCTTTGTGCCCAATCCCTTGAAGATGAGTTGGAGCAGACAAAAAATGAAAGGGAAGAAACTCAGGAAAAGATCAAGGAAATAACAAAGCAAGAAAAACAATATATGGCACAGGTGAGCGAGACAGAAGGGCAGTTAAGGGTAGCTTCAGAAGAATTAGGGGATTTAAATACCAAACTTTCTAATGTTAAAAGTGAGATAGATAAAACAACCATAGAGCTGGTGCTTAAAAAGCAGGAACTGCAGAAGATAGAGGATGAGCTTGAAGACAAGGTGAAAATACTAAACAATCGGGTAGCTTCTATTTACAAAAATGGAAAAGGCAGTATTCTGGAAATACTGCTCAATACTGAGAGTTTCATAGAATTTGTATCCAGGTTAAAACTTATGAACATTCTTGCAGAGCAGGACGGTGAAATAATACAAGTAATAAAAGATAAAAAGAATGTGACCTTAAACATTAAAAAGACTATTGTTGACTTGAGGGAAAAGGAAGAGGAACATAAGGAAAAAGTTTTAAAACTGGTTGCCCAGGCAGAACAAAAAAAACTTGAAGTAGATGAAATATGCGATGAAATGAAAAGTCTGCTTTCCAAGACAAGGGCCAATAAAAATGCCTTAATTCAGATGGAAAAGCAGTTGGAAATTAGAGAGTCGGAAATTAGCAGGATACTGGAAAGCTACAAATACGGCTCTGCACCTTCTGGAAGATTAATGTGGCCTGCTGCTGGAAAATTGATTTCAGGTTTTGGGTATAGAATTCATCCCATATTTGGAACGAGAAGATTTCATTCCGGGATTGATTTGGCGGCGCCATACGGGACTTTAGTAAAAGCTGCAGATGGAGGGCAGATAATTCAGGCAGGGTACTTTGGCGGGTACGGATATTCAATTATGGTCTATCATGGTGGAGGTTTTGCCACCTGGTATGCCCATCTTTCAAGTGTTAATGTATCGATGGGCCAGTTTGTCCAGAGGGGGCAGGTTATTGGGTTGGTTGGTGCTACAGGCTGGGCTACAGGGCCGCATCTTCACTTTGAAGTAAGAATAAATGGTAATCCCCAGAATCCATTAGGTTATCTTCAATAATTATAAAAAATTAATTGCTTTCAGGTGATAAATAAATGAGGAAAAAAGTTCTAAAAATAATTGCCATAGTGGTGGCAGCTATACTTATATTTTCAACTGGCTTCTGTCTTGGAATTAATTCTTCTTTAATAAAAAGATATATAACTTGCGGCAGCTTCGTCAATTCTTCTGAGAGCAGCAGCGGTTTTTTAGGGAAGATACGCACAGATGACGACAGTGAATTTAATATAAAAATCATTGAAGAAACTTTAAAATTTGTTTATGAAAATGCGCTTACAGAGAAGAGCAATCATGAGCTGGTTGGAGCTGCAATAAAAGGGATGCTTGAAAGTCTTGATGATAAGCACACCGAGTACTTTACAAAAGAAGAGTATGAGCAAATTATTGAATCCTATAGCGGCACCATGAGCGGTATTGGAGTTGTTGTTATGATGGATGAAGATGGCCAGACTGTTGTTGTGATGCCGATACAGGATACTCCTGCTTTCAGAGCTGGTTTAAAAGAAGGAGACATCATAGTTAAGGTAAATGGAACAGAAATAAAAGACATTCCCCTGGAAAGTGTTGTTTCAATGATTAAGGGGAAAGAAGGAACAGAAGCTAACCTTACCATATTCAGGCCAAAGGAAAATGAAGAATTTGAAGTAAAAATTGTCAGGGAAAGATTCTACATACCTAATCTATTTTCTAAAATTTTAGAAGAGGATATTGCATATATCCAGTACATTGGCTTTCAGGAAAAAGGGGCGCAAAAGCTGGATGAAGAAATTCAAAAATTAATTGACAGCGGTGCCGGAGGAATTATTTTTGACCTTAGGAATAATTTGGGCGGAATCTTAGATGACGCTGTTGATGTAAGCGACCTATTCTTAGATGAGGGACTTATCGTATCCGTAAAAGGCAGATCGGGAAGTGAGGAAATTTTAAATAATTACTACGCAAAAAAAGGAAAATATACAAAAATTCCTTTAGTAGTATTAATAAATGGATATTCAGCCAGTGCATCTGAGATTGTTGCAGGCGCACTAAAGGATAGCGGGCGTGCTATTTTAATAGGAGAAAAAAGTTTTGGGAAAGGCACCGTTCAGGTACTTAAAGAGTTAACAGATGGTTCCGGCATAAAATTTACAACTGCAAAGTATTATTTGCCTTCAGGCAGTTCCGTAGAGGGGAAAGGACTGTATCCTGATATTATGGTTAAGTTGGACCCGGATTCTGAGGAAGACGTACAGCTTGAGAAAGCCATAGAAGAAATTAGCCTGCTTATAGATAAAAACACATCTGAATAGCTTAAATTAAAATGAAAAACTCCTGGGAAAACAAAGTAATTATTGCTAGAAATAAAAAAGCACTGAGAGATTTTTTTATACTTGACAGCTATGAAGCCGGAATAATCCTGAATGGAAGTGAAGTAAAATCTATCAGGGAGCATAAAGTAAACTTAAGAGATAGTTACGGACGAATCAGGGATGGAGAATTACTTTTATATAATATGCATATATCTCCGTACAGTAAAAGCAGAGTGGAGGACATAAACCCTAAAAGGATCAGAAAATTACTGATGCATAGAAGAGAGATTGACAGAATTGCCGGAAAATTAACTGATAAGAGTTTAACGCTGGTTCCTTTAAGCGTATACATGGTTAAAAATTTGGTAAAGATAGAAATAGCAATAGCCAAAAGCAAAGCAAAAAGGGATAAGAGGAGAGATATAGAAAAAAGAGAGTATGATAGAGAAATCAGGAGAGCATTTAAAAATATTTAAAACTATTGTATAATATAGCTGTCTTCAAAGTAGTTGACAAATCGGGGGCGATTTGGATTCGACGGGGATAGGTTGAGCTTGGATTGCAAGTCGAGTTCCAGAACTCGTAAAAACTGGGTTTAAAAACAAACGCTGATAATAACGAATTAGCTTTAGCAGCCTAAGAGCCGCTAACGTCTACAAAAAGTTTCCTGTGCTTTTTGATAGGCGCCGAGAAGCAGGATACTTTGCTACAGTTTGCCTGTGGCTGCAGCAGAGGAAATTTTACAGGCTAACTTTTTTCGAGTATGTCCATATAAACGAAAAAAGTAATAATTAAATATGGACTAAGCTTGTAGATGTCTAAGTGTCGATATCTTCGGACGCGGGTTCAATTCCCGCCGCCTCCACCAATGAGACCAATTTGAACCTTTTTGAGCAAAATCCAGAGAATTTTGCTGATTGATCCGCCCAGCATTTCCGTCTCAACCGCACCTTGGGCGCGGAAAGCAAGCAGGATGTTTTGTGCTTATTACCAGATGCCGGCCAGTATTGTGCAATGGATATTCTAAAGATATATAAGGAACAGCACGGTATAGAGAAAAACTTTGGTTTTCTAAAAGATCCTTTAATAGTAAATGACCTTTTTTTAAAAAAGACTTAAAGAACATTTTTTAAGCATCGGTAGAAAGCAAAAAATATTTAAAAAAATACAGATGATAAAGATTTATTTAGTTGGAGTAAGCGATGTTGGCAAATCAACTATTGGCGAATTATTAGCCAAAAACTTAGATTTTGTTTTTTATGATTTAGATAAAGAAATAGAAAGATACTTTAATAGTCCCATAGAATATATTCAGGAAAAATGTTGGATGGGTTATGGTTATAGAGAAAAAACAAGAGTGGTTTTGAGGAAGTTACTAAATAAAAGAGAAAATTTAGTGATAGCTTCATGTCCATCAGGATTAAGAGATAATTATTTAAGAGAATATAAAAAGTCAAAAGGAAATAAGGAAGATAATTTGATTTCAGTTCATATTGCAGATACACCTGAAAATATATTAGAACGAATAACTTTCTATGATAAAGAATCGAGGTTATTAAATAAGAAATTAAATGAGAAGAAAAAAAGACTTTATTTAAAAGAGATAAAAAAAGATATTACATTTTTTAAAAAATTCAATAATAGAGCAGATTACGAATTTAATATAGAAGGCTTAAAGCTTAAAGATATACCGAAAATGCTGATAAAATTTTTAGAATCAAGGAATGAAGAATTTAAAAGATATATGGAATAAAGAATACTGAGAAAATCTATTCTGAAATTATGGATTCTAACCCATTTTTTGACTAATTCTATTACATTATTTTGTTTTTTCTTCATATAATATTTTTCCTGTTTTAAAAACTTCATGAGTAAAACTGCCAATTACATCTTTATTTTTTTCCACTTCCTCAGATGTTTTGATTATTATATCGATTGGGAATCCAGAATTTTTTAGCAATTTTCTTAATTCGTATATTCGTTTTGGAAAAGGCAGGTTGGTGTTTTTTATTATGAACAAGTCAATGTCGCTATTTCTATTAAAACTACCTTTTGGATAAATAATTTACGAGGCCGTCAATGTCGGTATTAGTTGATATGTCTGTTTGAATTATCTTACCAGCTTTGCCAGTGCTGCAACGATATTATCCAACGCTGACTGGCTTGGCAGTTTCAGTTTTAGTTCTAGCGTGAGTTTATTATAAAACATAATCCAACCTTGGAAAAACCCTGTATTTATAAGGGTTCCCAGGATTGTCAGTTGTATACACCAACACCATTAATCTTCAGGCGACTGTTATGCAAATCCTTAATCTCCAGTGCTTCCATAAATGTATTTTCCATATCAGACATCTCTTCTAGTTTATATATAGCTTTAACTGCACCCGGTGTTTTTGACTCTTCCAGTACTGTAGCAAGCCTTATATTATTTAGAGTATCAAATAGTGTATCTAATGTTCCATTAAACTCAGTGGAAAGCCTTACCCTGCGCCATGCAATCGTAGCTAAAAGATACCCTAAAACACAGATAAACATATGAACCCGTATCTTATGATCTGTCCAATGAAACTGCGGTGTTATTGCCAGATGATATGGATTCTTTAGATTCTTAAAAGCATTCTCTATTTTTGATTGGCCATGGTATGCTCCAATAATTGAAGCAGTGCTCCAGCTGTGTCTGTTTGTCATTATAATTCTAAACCCCAGGCTATCTTCTATCTTTTTTAGTAATTTGTAATTTATAGAAAACTTGAGTATAAATCTTCCAGGAGATTTACACTCAAGCGACCAGTTGATTATATTTTTTACATATTGTCCTTTTATTATACTTATTACCTTCTCCTCTAATTTGTCTCTGTCCCTCTTTTTTGCTCTTGGACTGGCAAGACTTGCCTTTAGTTCTTTAAGATTGTCCTCTATCTTTGTAAGAGACTGATAAATTCCCCTTATTCTGCCAGCTTTAAGCTTAGAGGATATAAAGACAACTACGGTCCTTTCCTCTCCCCAAATTACTTGCTTGTCTCTATAGAACTTTAAGAGGCTACCATTAATATTAATTTCTTTAAAATTACAAGTAGCCTCTTCTATAAGTTTTTTGTGATGATAGGGTGTAAGTGCTCCAACGTAGTGCAATTTTAACTTTTCTAATATAGCCAGATTACGTTTGGAATTATTTCCACGGTCAAAAACTATTGTATGTTTGCCCGGGTCCAGTCCTAACTTTTCCATCCTTTCCTTTATCTTGCCTACAGTCTTTCTAAAAACTACTGAATCGGCCATATTACCATCATAGCTAAGATGAAATAGCGGTATCATGTCATCTTTTGTAACTACCATGACAAGTCCTACTTGTCTAAGATCATGCCTTTTTTGTTTGTTCCTGCCACGTTTTGCGATAGTAGATTTTACATTTGTACTGTCAATGTAGGTAAAAAAATTGGTAGTATCAAAAAACAGGCTATCACTTCCCAGATTATATATTTTAAAAGCATTACTTAAAATTTCGGCTTCTATTTCAGGTATTTTATCTACAGGAAGTGCATCCATAAGATCCCAGAAATGCTGGCTGTCCATCTTAGATAGGCTGCACCTTAGAAGATACTGCAAAGTAGTTGTCTTAGCCCAGCCTAACCATCCTCTTTTGCTGGTAGGCATGCAGACTCTTCCAATAGCTGCAAGGGTTAGAGTAATTCCTGCAGTTAAACTGTTTCTTATTGGTTTTTTTGACGTGTAAGATCTTTTTGAATCTATATATTTATTTATTATATTAGGGATATCTAACTTGGAAGCTATATTAAGTAGTGCTGCAACTCCACCATGAGAATAAGATTTTAACCGTATCCTGCTTGTTATACCCTGCAGGCGCCTGAGCAGGCCATCAGCTTTGCCAAGATATGCCAGTACAATGGGCCTTGGCTTGCCATTTATCCGTTTTGATTCAACTATGTACCAATATTTATGTCCCCTTGATACTTTTGCTTGAATAGTAGCCATAAATCCATCCTTATTAGTGTATACTTAGTTTTTAATTTCTTATTTAGAAATACTATTTACAATATATATGTCAAGTTATTAATTATATCAATCAGTATATACACTAATTTTTGCTATAAAAAATCCCGCAATCCCTTGAAAACACAAGTGATCCCGGGTTAAATACTCTTATCAAAATTCAATTTTATAATAAACTCATGCTAGGCCACTAAATTGATGGTACGGTTAGTGAGGCTGTCTTCATCGGGAAGTTTTTTGATCTCGTATCTTTGGGTTGATCTAATCTGTCCAATTGCCCGGCAAGCACGCCTCTGGGATATGTTATACTTATACTTTGCTGCAACTACTGCATACTTGCGCTTGGCCGGGTTTACAAGTTTCCCTCCGCCACATCCTTTAGTATGGCATTATCTAAAGCCTGGTCGGCTACGAGCCTTTTAAGTCTGGCATTTTCCTTCTCCAGTTCCTTTAGCCGTTTGGCCTGGTTGATCCTCATTCCGCCATATTCTTTCCTCCAGCGGTAATAGGTCTGCTAGGTAATACCCAAATGTCTTGTAGCTTCCGCAGCAGTACTGCCTTTACTGATAAGTACCTCTGCCTCTCTTAAAGAGTTGATGATCTGTTCTGGCGTGTAGCGTTTTCTTGGCATAGTCCTTTCCTCCTTCTTTCTATTTTACTGGCCCAAATCCTAACTTTCAACTTGGACCAGTTTTCGGGGGAAAGGTCAAATATTCAAGATTACTCTTTTATTATCAACCAAATATGTATATAATACAGTATGTAATACTGTATTTATTACATGTAAGGTAGAATATGAGTCAAGCAAGAACTTTAGGAAAAGTAAGTGCTAATTTAATAAGTAAGCTTTACGAAGATACAAAGACAATTTTTACTATTTCTGATGTCCAAAAAATTCTTGATAAAAATTATAATGAAACAACAGATCTTTTAAGCAAACTGGTAAAAAGAAAAGTAATCAACCGTCTCAAACAGGGAAAATTTTTAATTATTCCTCAAGAGATCGGAAATGTTGATAAATATTTCGGTAATTGGTTTGTTGCAGCAAGAGAAATAGCTAATTCACCTGAGTATTATGTTGGTTTTTATAGTGCAATGCAGTATTGGGGTATGCTCACACAACCATTGTTTAAAATTTTTATAGTAACTCCAAAAAGGCAAGTTGTACCTAAGCAGATGAAGGATAACCTGATCTTTGTTTTTATGAAAGAAAAATCCATCTGGGGCATAAAAGAAGAGTGGGCCACTCAATCCCAAAGAGTAAGAGTATCTGATTTGGAAAGAACAATTTTAGACGCATTAATATACCCTCAACATTGTGGTGGAATTACAGAAATTGCTAAAGGGGTTTGGATAGTTAAAGATAAGATTGACTACAGTAAATTAGAAGAATATATAAAAAGATACAATAAAAATGTAGCAGCCAAACGCCTTGGTTATGTTCTGGAAATATTAAAGATTAACGAGCCCTCTTTATTGTCAAATTTAAAGAATTATATAAAAGATCGTTATGATTTATTAGATCCTACAATGCCTTATAAAAATAAAAATAAAAATAACTGGCGGTTGATTGACAATGTTGGAAAAAATCAGATTCTAAATTTAATAAAATATTAATAATGATAGATTATTTTCAAATTCAAAGATTGGCATCCCAAAATGAAATACCAGAGAGTATTATTGAGAAGGACTATTTTATAGAACTCATGTTATTCTATTTAAGTAATGATGAGTATTTCAATAAAAAAGTTGTTTTCAGAGGCGGCACGGCTTTAAAGAAGATTTATTTTCCAGACTATCGTTACTCGGAAGACTTAGATTTTATAATAGAAGAAAAAGGAAATCTTGCAGATTTAGAACAAAGACTTGATAGAATTCTTTTAAAGATTTCGTCTGATTTTCCGTTTGAACCAACTAAAGAATCAAGGCTCAAAAATGACAGACTTCAGATTTTTATCCTCTACGATATTGTCCCTAATATTAGGGGAATAAAAAAATTAAAGTTGGATATTTTAAAAGATATTTTTATTCCTTCTTTTAGAAAGAAAAAAATTATTTTCACATACAAGGATTTTAAAGAAAAAGATTGCCAACTTAATACATATATCTTAGAGTCAGTGGTGGTAGATAAAATTTCCAGGATATTGGATATAGATAAAGAATCCCGCGATATTTATGATCTCTGGTACCTTTTGAAGTTCAATTTGGATATTTCCAAAATAAAGGAAGGGCTTAAAAAAAGATTTGGATATGAAGTATGTTTTTCTAATCTTTTAGGTGAAATTAACTCAGAAGCATACAGGCAAGTCTGGAAAATAAGATTAGCAAGACAGATAAAAGAATTACCTCCATTTAAAGTAGTTAATACTCAATTAGAAGAGTTAATTAAAAATAAGCTGATTTGAAATAAGGAAGATGTATGATAAATATTATTACCACCGTACCTTGTGGTTTAACCTGATAAGAGATTTTCGCAAAATGCAATTGAATTAATCAGAAAGTTAAAGATTATCTGTAATTTTCAGTTAAGCTTAATATTTTAAATCTATCTGCTATAATATTAAAAATTTACTGGAAATGAGTTTTACCGAATAAGTAAATATTAAAAAAGACTTACAAATAAAAGGATTAATAAATTTGTTGGACCATAAAATTTTATATAACTCAGATAAAATATCTGCTAATTATGCCGAAAGGGATTATCTTGAAGAAGCCGAGGAAGCAATACTGGAGGAATTAGAGGCAGATCTAAAAAATATGGATATGCTTGATATGGGTGTAGGAGGGGGAAGAACTACCAGATATTTTGCTCCTCTGGCAGGGAGCTACATTGGTGCTGACTATGCCCGGGCCATGATAAAGATATGTAATGATAAATATAAGGGGAAACATCTTTTTTTAGAAAGTGATGCAAGATCAATGGATGAGCTTAGCGATAATTCATTTGATTTTGTACTGTTTAGCTTTAATGGAATTGACAGTTTTACTCACGAAGACAGGATTATTGCTTTAAAAGAAATCAGGAGAGTCCTTAAAAATAATGGATACTTTTGTTTTTCTTCTCATAATTTAAACTGGGAAAATCTTTCTGATATTTTTAGATTTAAATCAAGTAAAATAAAATTAAGTAAAAATGCCGGGTTAAAAGGCTGTATTGAACTGCCGAAAGAAAGAATAAAATTCAGTCATAGGACAATCAGGCTAAGTTACCTGAATAGAAGTTTTATTATGAAGAATTTTATAGAAGAATTTAAAGAAAATGGGCGTGGCTCACTTTACGATAATTCACTTCATGGAAAAGCCAGCATATATTATATTACGAGAGCAGAACAGATAAGGCAGCTTGAAAGTTCAGGTTTTATAAATATCCAAACCTATTCCAGAGAGGGTATTAAAACTGACATTAGAGGCCAGCTAAATAAGGGCGGGTGGATTTACTATTTTTGCCAGGTAAAAAAAGATTGAGTTTAAAAACATAATTTAAAGGAATAAAGTGGATAATAGGCCAATAGGAGTTTTTGATTCAGGAGTTGGAGGCTTGACAGTTCTCAGGGAAATAATGAAGATTGTCCCAAATGAAAATATCTTATACTTTGGGGATACGGCCCGGGTACCATATGGGCCGCGTGATTTAGGAGAAGTCAAAAAATTTGTTTTTAAAATAGCTTCCTTTCTATATGAAAAACAGGTTAAGCTGATTGTAATTGCATGCAATACTTCCACAGCGGCTGCTTTAAATGATTTAAAGGTGAAATTTAACATCCCTGTAATAGGAGTTATTGAGCCTGGCGCCAGAGCATCTGCACGTGTGACTAAGAATAAGAAGGTTGGGATAATTGCAACCAGGGGTACTGTGGAAAGCAAAGCTTATGATAATGAAATAGCTAAAATAGATCCATCCATAAGGGTGTATTCGCAACCTGCCCCTTTGCTTGTAGATTATATAGAAAATGGTATTTTGGAAGGAAAAAAGCTGCAGGAGACAATTAGAAATTATTTGCTGCCGCTGCTTGCGGAAAATATTGATGTGCTAATACTGGGCTGCACACATTTTCCACTTGTAGAGAGACAGATAGCAGACTGTTGCGGAAATAAGATTGATGTTATCAGCTCAGCTGTTGAGACTGCGAAGGATGTAAAGGAAGTATTGGTAAAAGAAAAAATAGCTGTGAGGACAAATCCAAAGCCAGAAAGAACGTTTTATGAGACAGGGAGTAACAGTAAATTTTTTGAAGTAGGAAAGATGTTTCTGGGTGAAGAGATAAAAGAAGTGGTAAAAATAAATTTAGGAATTTAAATATAAAAAATATTAAAGGACTGATGATAATGACGGTTAGAATTGACGGAAGAAAAAATGATGATGTTAGAGAAATTAAAGTCACCAGAAATTATATTTCTCATGCAGAAGGTTCGGTTTTTATAGAAATGGGAAACACAAGGATTGTATGTACAGCAACAGCTGAAGATAAAGTACCATTATTTTTAAGAGGTAAAAACACAGGGTGGGTTACTGCTGAATATGATATGATACCAAGATCTGCTCCTCAGAGGATAATAAGGCCCCAGGTTGTCGGAAGAATAAATGGAAGAACGCATGAGATCCAGAGGCTCATTGGAAGATCGCTCAGGGCAGTTGTAGATTTAGAAAAGCTTGGGGATAGAACTATCTGGATAGATTGTGATGTCATTGAGGCAGATGGAGGCACGAGAACAGCTTCTATAACAGGCGGTTTTATTGCTCTTTTTGATTGTCTGCAAAGCCTGGTCAAGAAGGGAGTTATTAGCGAGATACCGATAAATGCTTTTTTAGCAGCTATAAGTGTTGGAATTGTAGATGGAGAGATTTTGGTGGATTTATGCTTTGATGAAGATTCCAGGGCACAGGTTGATATGAACGTGGTTATGAATTCGAAGGATCAATTGATAGAAGTTCAATCTACTGCTGAGGATACGTCATTTAGCAGAGAGGAATTTGACAAAATGCTGGATAAATCAGCCAAGGCAATTATAGATATTATAGATTTTCAAAAAAAAATACTTGTTCAGAATATTAAGTAATGCAAATTGTAATTGCTTCTAAAAATAAAGGTAAGATAAAAGAAATAAAAGCATTCTTTAAGAATTTAGATATAAGGTGGCTAACATTTGAAGATTTTAGCAGCTTTCCAAACATTGAAGAAACTGGCAACAACTTTATGGAGAATGCTAAACTTAAAGCCAAAAAAATAGCTGAGCATACAAACAAGTTGACACTGGCTGATGACTCCGGGTTAGTCGTAGATTATCTAAAAGGAAGTCCTGGCATAAAATCATCAAGATATGCCAGGATTGATGCCACAGATAAAGACAATAGAGCTAAATTATTAAAAGAGTTAAAGCATGTATGTGACGTTAAAGAAAGAAAAGCTAAATTTATTTGCAGTATGGTACTGTGGGATCCAAAAAGAGGCTCTATTTTTGAAACCTCTAACATATGTAAAGGTTTTATAGGAAGAGTGGAAACAGGCAGCGGCGGATTTGGATACGATTCTATATTCTTCCCTGCAGGATACAAAAAAACGATGGCCCAACTGACGCAGGAAGAAAAAAATAGAATAAGTCATAGAGGAAGCGCGCTTAAGAAATTACATAAATTTTTAAGTTCCAGGATAGAATGTAAAACAGGCAAAAAGCAGCAGTAAGCGTTTAGTGACAGATTTATTAAAAACTTGCTTTATACGTTTATTGAAAAAAAAGAAATATGTGGTAATATACTTTTTGCAAAACAGATAGGTGTTTTCGGGGTGTAGCGCAGTTTGGTTAGCGCACCTGCTTTGGGAGCAGGGGGTCGGAGGTTCAAATCCTCTCACCCCGACCATTATCGGGCGGGAATAGCTCAGTGGCTAGAGCGTCAGCCTTCCAAGCTGAGGGTCGCGGGTTCGAATCCCGTTTCCCGCTCCAATGTTTTATTTGCGCCTGTAGCTCAGCTGGATAGAGCAACGGATTTCTAATCCGTAGGCCGGGGGTTCGAATCCCTCCAGGCGTACCAAAACTATTGGTATTATGCTGGT
>CAYMPQ010000004.1:0-44400 GCA_964392345.1 uncultured Actinomycetota bacterium | reverse complement strand
ATGGAACTTGCTGGCGGAAAGAGAAGAAAGCAGCGATTGGCTGGGGAGAGTGTATTTGTATTTTATTTTTTTTTCATTATAATAAATAACCTGTAGCTGAGATAGGTATTTAGTTTGGTTTGATTAGGCGTTTAATATTATTTTATAGTTGCCGCAGCTTGTTGTTGGAACTAATGCAGTGCAGGTTGGTAAATATTATAGATTTAAAATGTAAACTGAAGGTTGTAAGGAGTATTTTATTTGAGTTACAAGGTAAAAAATTTAGAAAGGATAGACGGGGATAAGGTAAAGTTAAATTTAGAGATTGCAAACAGTTATCTTAGAAAATCTGTCAATAAAGCATATAAAGATATATCAAATAAAGCGAAGATCCCTGGTTTTAGAAAAGGTAAGATCCCAAACCAGATAATAGATTTAAACTTTGGGAAAAAATATGTACTTAGTGAAGCTGCGAGCATATCAATTTCTGAATTGTATCCTGAAATAATAATGAGTGAAGACATAAAGCCTATTGATCATCCTAAAATAAATATTACCCAGCTGGAAGAGGACTTGCCTCTGGGGTTTGAAGTTGTGGTAGATGTGGAACCGCAACCAAAACTTCCCACATACAAGGGAATCAAAGCAGCGGGTTTATCTACAGAAGTCACAGATGAAGAAGTTGAAAAGCAGGTTACCAATATTAGAAATAAATTTGCATCACTTGAGCCTGTCGAAGATGATAAGCTGGCAGTGAAAGGTGACTATGTTACCATAGACTTTACCGGGAAAATAGACGGGAAAGAGTTTGAAGGCGGAAGTGCAGAGGATTATGTACTGGAGATAGGTTCCAATACCTTATTTAAGGAATTTGAAGATACCCTTGTTGGAATGAAAAAAGGCGATAAAAAAAGTATTACGATTACATTGCCTGATAATATAGAAAACAGGGAATTAACCGGCAAGCAAGCAGATTTTGATATAGCAATCAAGGAAATTAAGCGCAAAGTGCTGCCGGAGGTAGATGAAGATTTTCTAAAAAATATGGGTGACTATAAAGACATAGATGAATTTAAAAGTTATATTGAGGGTAAGCTAAGTGAGCAGAAAAAGATTGCCAGGAGGAACAGGATAATAGAAGATGTGTTTAAGTACCTTGTGGAGAATACAAAAATAGATATACCGCCTGCAATGATAAAAAATAGGTTAAATATAATCAGGGATGGATTTGAAAAAAGGCTGAATGAACAGAAAGTAAGCAAAAAAAACTATTTGAAAGCTTTAAATATCACTGAAGATAAATTTGATGAAGAAATCAAGAAAAGGGCCGTTGATGAAATAAAGGAATATATTATAATTGAAGCGCTGGAAAAAGCAGAAAAAAATAACATAGAGCCTACGGAAGATGAAATTAAAAAAGAGAAAGAAAATATTTTAAGCGAATATAAAAAAGAAGAAGATAAAAATAAAATAAAAGAATTTATAGAGAGTGAAGATGGTAAGAAAAATTTAATTGGATCCATTAGAAGAAGAAAAATAATTGATTTTTTGATTAAAAATGCAAAAATTGTTGAGGAAGAAAAAAATGATACCGGTGAAGATAAAAAGAAGAAATTATTGCTACCAGGGAATAATAAGCCGGATGTAAAAAATTCAGATAAAAAATTATGGACCCCAAGTAAAAAAAATAAGAAAGAGTGATGGTGAATATGAGCGGTTATCTAATTCCTATGGTAATTGAGCAGACTGACAGAGGAGAAAGATCCTTTGATATTTATTCTCGGCTGCTAAAAGAGAGAATTATTTTTTTAGGGCAGTCAATAGATGATAATGTAGCAAATGTAATTATGGCCCAGATGCTGCATCTTGAGGCTGAAGACCCCGAAAAAGATATACACCTGTATATAAATTGCCCGGGCGGAGCCATAACGTCTACTTTTGCAATTTATGACACAATGAAGTTTATAAGGTCTTCGGTTTCTACTATTTGCATTGGCCAGGCTGCAAGTGCTGCTGCAGTACTGCTTTTATCCGGAGAAAGTGGTAAGAGATTTGCGCTTCCAAACGCAAGGGTTCTACTGCACCAGCCTTCAGGCGGAGTTTCAGGCACTACAATGGATGTTGAAATTCATACAAAGGAAATGGTCAGAATGAGAAAGCTGCTAAATGAAATAATTGCTGAACACACAGGGCAGAGTTTTAAAAAAGTGGCAAAGGATACAGAGAGAGATTTTATTATGAGTGCACAGGAGGCTAAAGATTACGGAATAATAGATGAAGTAATTTATAAGAAATAATGCAGCCAGATAAAATCTTAAAAATATTAGGAATTTTAAAAAATAAAATTATATAAAAGGAGTATGTGTAAATTTGACTCAAAATGATGAAAAAAGAAATAATTTTTTGAAATGTTCTTTTTGCGGGAAATCCCAGAAGCAGGTGAAAAAACTTATAGCAGGACCGGGGATTTATATCTGTGATGAATGTGTTGAATTGTGCAACGAGATAATAGATGAAGAGCTAAAGGAAGAGAAAGAAGTAGATTTTAAGGATCTGCCGCGGCCAAGCGAGATTTATTCAGTGCTGAACGACTATGTTATAGGCCAGGAGATGGCAAAAAAGATACTTTCAGTGGCAGTATATAATCACTACAAAAGAGTAAAATATGAAGATGTATTAAGCAGTGATGATGTTGAAATTCAAAAAAGCAATATCCTGCTTCTCGGACCTACCGGCTGTGGAAAAACTCTTTTGGCACAAACACTTGCAAGGATACTGAATGTTCCATTTTGTATTACAGATGCGACGGCACTTACTGAGGCAGGATATGTTGGCGAGGATGTTGAGAACATACTGCTCAGATTAATACAAGCAGCAGATTTTGATATAAAAAAAGCTGAAACTGGTATTGTATACATAGATGAGATAGACAAGGTGAGCCGTAAATCTGAAAATCCTTCTATTACAAGGGATGTGTCTGGTGAAGGCGTACAGCAGGCCCTTCTTAAAATCCTGGAAGGAACTGATGCTAATGTTCCTCCACATGGTGGAAGGAAGCATCCGCATCAGGATTTTATTCAAATCAATACTACCAATATTTTGTTTATTTGCGGAGGTTCATTCGGGGGACTTGAAAAAATAATTGAAAAAAGAATAAATAAAAACAGCGTAGGTTTTATATCTGACAGAATTCCGAACAAAGTGGAAAAATGTGATTTGCTTTTACCGCAGGTTATGCCGGAAGATTTGCTTAAATATGGATTAATTCCAGAATTCATAGGAAGGCTTCCCGTAGCAGGCACTCTTTCAAGCCTGACTAAGGATGACCTGGTTAGAATTTTAACAGAACCAAAGAATTCTCTTGTTAAGCAATACAAAAAGATGTTTAGCCTGGATAATGTAGATTTAATATTTGAAGAAGATGCTTTAAAAACTATTGCACATTTAGCTCAGAAGAGAGGGACTGGTGCGAGAGGTTTAAGATCGATTATGGAAGAAACCATGTTGAACATCATGTTTGAAATACCCAATCGCAAAAACATAAAAAAATGTGTTATAACAAAAGAAATGGTAGAAAAAAAGACAGAGTCTTCCCTGGTTTTCAGTTCTGAAAGTGAAGATCTTCTAAAAGATAAAAAGAAATTAGCCTGAAATGCGCGGTGAAATAAAAAATAAGTACAATCCTCTGGATTTCGAAAAGGACATTTACTCATTCTGGTTGAAAAAGAAATATTTTCACGATGATGTTGATTTCTCTAAAGTACCATTTAGTATGGCAATCCCTCCCCCGAATGTTACCGGGTATTTACATATTGGGCATGCCTTAAACAATACTCTTCAGGATGTAATGGTCAGATATATGAGAATGAAGGGTTTTAATACTACATGGATACCCGGGACTGATCATGCCGGGATAGCTACTCAAAATGTTGTAGAGAGAGAGCTTGAAAAAAGTGGTACAAATAGATTTAAGCTTGGCAGGGAAAAATTTGTAGAAAATGTGTGGCAGTGGAAAGAAAAATACGGCAGCAGGATTAAGTCACAACTTGAGTTTTTAGGGTGCTCCTGTGATTGGGACCGCGAGAGATTTACATTAGACGAAAACTATAGCCGTGCAGTAACCAGAGAATTTGTTTCTTTGTACAATGATGGGCTCATTTACAGGGGAAATTATATGATAAATTGGTGCCCAAGATGCAGGACCGCTATTTCAGATATTGAGGTGGAACATGCAGAAAAAAGCGGAAGCCTGTGGGATATAAAGTACCCTTTGATAGACATTGAAAGCGGCAAGCCCAGCAGCAGCGAATATATAATTGTTTCTACGACAAGACCCGAAACAATGCTCGGGGATACTGCTGTAGCAATAAATCCTAAAGACAGGCGGTACAAAAGATATAAAGGCAGATTAGTTTTTCTCCCTCTTACTGACAGAAAAATACCGATAGTTGAAAATGATTTTGTGGATATGGATTTTGGCACAGGTGCCGTTAAGGTTACTCCTGCTCATGACCCCAATGATTTTGAGATTGGCAAGAGGCATGGATTAAAAGAGATAAACATAATGAACGAAGATGCTAGCTTAAACTCTAATGCTGGTAAATATGCCGGACTTGATAGATACAAAGCAAGGGAAAAAGTTTTAGAAGATTTAAGGGAGCAGGGCTATCTGGCTGGTAAAAGGGACCACAAATCTTCAGTTGGCTTTTGTTCAAGGTGCAGTACCGTAGTTGAGCCAAGAATTTCCATGCAATGGTTTGTTTCAATGAAAAAATTAGCAAATCCAGCTATTGCTGCGGTAAGAGAAGGCAGGGTAAAAATAAAACCCAAAAAATGGGAAAAGATATATTTTAGCTGGATGGAAAATATAAGAGATTGGTGCATTTCACGGCAGCTCTGGTGGGGGCACAGAATCCCTGTGTGGTATTGTAAGAGTTGCAGCGAGATAATGGTAAGTGAAAGCACACCTAACGAGTGTTCCAATTGCGGCAGCAATAACTTGGAACAGGACAGCGATGTTCTTGATACATGGTTTAGCTCATGCCTCTGGCCCTTTGCTGTTATGGGATGGCCCGATGAGACGGATGAGCTAAAACATTTCTTTCCGACAAGCTTACTAATAACGGGTCATGATATTGTTTTTTTCTGGGTAGCAAGGATGATTATGATGAGCCTGTATTTTACTAGAGATATTCCATTTAAGGAAGTATTTATAAATCCATTGGTAAGTGATCCCAAGGGACGCAAGATGAGCAAATCCAAGGGTAATGTTGTGGATCCAGTGGAGATAATCAATAAGTATGGCGCTGATGTCTTACGATTTACATTAACCTCACTGGCTACTCCCGGAAAAAATTTGCTTTTAGGGGAAGAAAGAATAGCTGGAATGAGAAATTTTGCAAATAAGCTATGGAACGCGTCTAAATTTGTAATTTCCAACACAGAATGTGCAGGCGACATTAAAAATATTGATATGGAAGACCTTAGCTTGAATATATGGGACAGGTGGATTTTAAGCAGGTTAAACGGCACAATAAAAGGAGTAGAAAAATATTTAAAAAAATATAATTTTTCTTTTGCCTCAAGGCTCTTGTATGATTTTTTCTGGGGCGAATATTGCGACTGGTACCTTGAAACTACTAAAAGCAGGATTTACCTGTCAAAAGATGATAAAGAGAAAAAAACTGCCTGTTATGTGTTGTGGACCGTGCTTGAAAAATATCTAAGGCTCCTCCATCCTTTCATGCCGATGGTAACTGAAAAAATATGGCAAAATATTTGCAGTGATGGAGAGAGCATAATGATAAGCAAATTTCCTGAATTTGACGGGAGCCAGACAGATGAGGAAGCAGAAGAAAAGATAAAGGTTCTTTTTGATGTAATTGGTGAAATCAGAAAGATAAGATCCGAGCTTAAAATAAATCCTTCCAGCAAAGTTAAGGTTAGTCTTGTAACTAAAGATAAAATTAAGGAAGATATATTAGAAGAAAATAAAGCATATATTCACAATTTGGCTAAGGTAGGCAGTCTGGAATTTAAAAATAGTCTGGACCAGAAGGGGTATGTTAAAGCCACAAAAGGCGATGTAGACATATATATTTATATACTGGATGTTGTTGACATAGAGCTGGAGATCAGCAGAATTACCGGTGAGATTAAAAAAGTAAAAATTGATGCAGAAAAAAGCAGCAAGAAGATTTCAAACAAGGATTTTTTAAAAAAAGCGCCGGAAGAAATTGTAAACAAAGAAAAAGAAAAACTGGCTCAATTCACTAAAGTTATTAAAGTATTGGATGAGCAGTTGGAAAAAATTAAAAATATAAGAAAATAAAATAGGCAGGAATAAAAGCGAAAGAAAGTGAAATACGAGCAGGTATGCAGATACTTAGATAATTGTCTTATATTCGGCATAAAGCCGGATCTTGCAAGAATAAGGAAAGTTCTTGACCTTCTTGGCAATCCCCATAAAAAATATGATTTTATTCATGTAGTCGGCACAAATGGCAAAACTTCTACAACTATAATGGCAGCTTCTATATTGTACAAGCATGGTAAAAAATGCGGATATTATATTTCTCCACATATAGATAGTTACACAGAGAGAATGTGGATTTCTGGCAAAGAAGTGTCAGAAGATAGATTTACAAAGTTATTTGGAGACATATACCCATGTGCCGAAGAAGTCAATAGAATGGATTTAGGCGGGCATTTGACACAATTTGAAATACTTACTGCTATGGCATTTAAACTTGGGGAAGAGGAAAAGCTGGATGTAATGGTGCTTGAGGCTGGAATGGGCGGAAGATGGGACGCAACCAATGTTGCAGAATCAAAAGTAGTCGGGCTGACAGGTATAAGTTCGGAGCATACAAAGATATTGGGAAGCACTATAGAAAAAATTGCTTTGGAAAAAGTCGAGGTTATAAAGAATAAAGCTCTTGTTGCGACATTAAGCAGGGACAGGAAGGTTTTAGACGTTATTGAAAAAAAGGTTAGGGACTCTTTTTCTAAACTTTTTGTCTTCGGAGATGATTTTTGCGTACTGAATATAAATAAAGGAGATGTATGTGGCGGGAACCTGGATGTCAGGGGAACCAGGGCGGTATATAAAAATTTAAAATTGCCTCTGCTTGGAGAATATCAGAAATTTAATTTGTCTCTGGCTTTAACTATGGCAGAGCTTTATCTCGGTATATATGGGGAAAAGGTGAATGAAAAATTGTTAAAAGAAAGCATGCTTTCACTTAAAATTAAGGGAAGATTTGAAATACTAAAGAAAAATCCATTGGTGATAGCAGATGCATCTCATAATCTTGAAGGTATAAAAAATTTAGTGAAAAATATAAGTGGTTATTTTGGCAAAAGAAGAAAAATAATTATTTTTGCGGTGCTCAGGGATAAGGATTACAGGAAAATGATTTCCTACATCCTTGGTATAAGTGATATATTGATTTTAACATCCAGCTTAAATAGTAGAAGTCTGGATATCGGTAAGCTGCAAAATGAGGTTTTAAAGATAAAAAATCTGAGGGGAGAAAAGAAAAAAAGCGTGCCATCAAGCATATACAGTGTGGACAATATCGAAAATTCTTTAAATTTCGCTTTAAACTTTTCTAAAAGTAATGATATTATATGCATTACTGGTTCCATAACTAATTTGGAAAATTTAGGCAGTATGATTTACTAAATAGCATAAATGTAGCCTAAAGTGAAAAATAAAATTAAAATTTGGGGGTTTTATGGATTTATTTGAGTATATAAATAAGATTTTAGAATTTTTTAGACTTCCAATCTGGAGGAATCTTATATATGCATCTATCTTCTTTTTAATAATTATCTGGCTGTCTTTTGTTTATTGGACTTACAGGGATGCAAAGCTAAGAAATTCAGCACCATTTTTCTGGGCATTTGTTGTACTGGCATTAAATTTTTTAGGTTTAATATTATATTTAATACTCAGGCCCCCAGAATTTATAGATGACATAATTGAAAGGGACATGGAAATTAAAAGGATGGAGATGCTTCTAAATTCCAAACAAACTAAGTGCCCTGCTTGCGGCAATGGAACAAAGGAAGATTATCTTGTGTGTCCTTACTGCAGGAAAAAATTAAAAAACTCATGTACAAAATGTGGAAAACCACTGAACCTAAACTGGAAGGTTTGTCCGTATTGCAAAACTACTCAGTAGCAGAGCGGCTGGAGGCTGGCGGCGGATGCAATAGTTTACGGCAATAAATAAAATAGTAACTTTGACAGTAGAGAGATGAGAATATATGGAAAAAAGTTTGGTAATAATAAAGCCGGATGCTGTGAGAAAAAAAATCATTGGAGAAATAATAACACGGTTTGAAAAAGAAGATTTGACTATAGAGAAATTAAAAATGGCCAGGATAGATAGAAAACTGGCATGCGAGCACTACTGTGAGCATAAAGATAAAAATTTCTTTGAAAGTCTGATAAAATATATTACATCTGATAGAACAGTTATTATGGTGGTAAGCGGCAAAGATGCCATTAAGAAAGTCAGGTCTATTATTGGTCCTACGGATTCAAAGAAAGCTGAAAAAGGTACAATCAGGGGGGACTTTGGTACAGATATAACTATAAATGTGATTCATGGCTCTGATTCAGTAAAAAGTTCCAACAGGGAAATAAAATTATTTTTTGGACAAAATTAGTTTAGCCAAGCATTAATTTGAGTAATTAGCAAAGAGTTAAGAAAAATAGTAGTTAGATTAGGAAATTTTTAATTAAGAATATTTTTTAAGGTGGAAAAATGTTTAGAAAAAGGGGTAAGGTAGTTTTTTTCATAGTTTTGCTGGGAGGAATTTTAGGAGCTGTGCTGGGACATGTATTGTCAGATACAATTCCAATACTGGATAAAGGGTTAAAGATTGGCACTGATTCTTTGAGTCTCAACTTATACCTGTTTGATATAAGCTTCAGCGTTCATGCAAACATTACGCTGTGCGCAATAATAGGAATATTGCTGGGATTTTTACTTGCTGATATTGGAAGGAGAAAATAAAAAAATATAAACTTACTGCACTGATTTGATTATAAATTTTTACCGTGGTTAAGGAGTTTTTAATGTTTGAATTTTTTCTAAACGTGATAGGTAGAGATATGGGGATAGATCTCGGGACCGTAAGTACATTAATATATGTTAAGGGCAGGGGCATAGTTCTTGAGGAGCCTTCAATAGTAGCTATTGATAATAATAGTAAAAGGGTAATTGCGGTTGGACATGAAGCTAAAAGGATGGTTGGAAGAACACCGGGGAACATAGTTGCAATAAAGCCGCTTAAAGATGGGGTAATTGCAGATTTTGAAACTACTGAAAAAATGCTCAGATATTTTATTCAGAAAGTTCACAAAAATGTGTCATTTGCGAGGCCAAGAATTGTTATTTGTGTTCCATCCGGCATTACTCCTGTTGAAAGAAAGGCGGTTATTGAAGCTGCTGAGCAGGCAGGTGCAAGAGCGGCTTATATTATTGAAGAACCGCTTGCTGCTGCAATAGGCGCAGGGCTTCCTATTAATGAGCCGGTAGGGAGCATGGTAGTGGATATAGGCGGCGGAACTTCTGAGGTGGCAATTACATCTTTGGGCGGCATAGTAGTAAGCAAGTCTCTTAGGATTGGCGGCAACGAGATGGATGAGGCAATAATTTATTATTTGAAAAAGGAAAATAATTTACTTGTAGGGGAAAGAACTGCTGAAAAGATAAAAATGGAAATTGGGTCTGCATTTCCTCTGGAGAATGAGTCAAAAATGGAAGTAAATGGAAGGGATTTGGTGACCGGGCTTCCGAAAACAATTATTGTTACAAGTCAGCAAGTAAGGAAAGCTCTTGAAAAGACGGTAAGCGACATAGTGGATGCAGTTATAGATGTGTTGGACGATACGCCTCCGGAGCTGTCTTCAGATATTTTAAAAAATGGAATAGTGTTAACAGGCGGTGGTTCATTGCTTAAGGGCCTTGCAGAGAGGGTTGGGAGAGAAACTCATTGCCAGGTTTGTATGGCTGATGAACCAATTGCCAGCGTGGCTATCGGAGCCGGCAGATGTGTAGAAGATTTTACAGCACTAAAGAAATATCTTAAATATTCCAAGCAATAGACACTGTATTTTTATCTTTTGTTATATCTCTTATTTTTAGTTTCACCCATGGGAAAAAATTTTAAAAACCTTATTGTCCTGGCCATAATAATTGTTTTATGTCTGGTAATTATTACTGTTAGCTTTAAGGAATCTGATTTAATTAAAAAGGTAAAAGTAAAAACCCTTGATTTTTTCAAGCCTGTTCAGGAAAAATTTTTTTTATTTTTCCACCCTGTAGCAAACTTTATAAATTCAACCAGGGATTATCTTAATTTAAGGGAAAAAATAAAAATCCTGGAAAAAGAAAATTCAAACCTTAGGAAAGATTATAGCGAAAATATTAATCTTAAAATTGAAAATAATGCTTTAAGGGAGCTTTTAGGCGTACAATTAAGAAAAGATTATGAAACTGAACTTGCCAAGGTGATTGGTTTCAGCAGGGGTGAACTGCAATCTGAGATTACCTTAAATAAAGGCACAAATGATGGGGTTTTGGAAGGAATGGGTGTAGTAAGCGAGGACGGGCTTGTAGGAATAATAATATTAAGTGCCAGCAGCAGCTGCAGGGTAAAACTTATCAATGATCCGCGAAGCAGTATCGGGGCACGGATACTTTCATCGAGGGTATTGGGAATGGTAGAAGGCGGCAATGATAAAAAGATTTACTTAAATTATATTCCTAAAGAAGAAATAGTATTCAAAGGCGATGTAATTATTACATCTGAATATGGCAAACTTCTGCCATCAGAAATTCTTGTAGGAAGAATAAAAAGTACCGCCGGGAGCACAGGGAGCCTTTACAAGGAAATAGAAATAGAACCATTTGTAGATTTTAAAGAGCTGGAGTATGTCTTAATCATAAAAGGATGAGACAATTTCTTAATTAATTATGAAATTAACATATAAAGTCCTGCATTTTTTTATACTGGCAGCTTGCCTTGTTTTGCAGATAGCATTTGTTGAAAATCTAAAGCTGTTTTCAGTGAATTTTGATTTGGTTCTGGTAACAGTAATTGCTATTTCTTTAATGGACGGGGCAATATTCGGAGCTTTTTGTGGGTTTACAGCGGGCATACTGCTTGACTTAATGTTGGGAGGCGGTACTGTTGGAATAAGTGCTTTCGCGTATGCTGCCAGTGCCTTTATTGCAGGTAAACTTATTGAGACTGGACTTAAGCAAAGGATTTTGAGCTTTGCATTTATAATTTTTTTGGTTACAGAAATAAATCTTATATTGGTTAGTGTGATTCATTATTTATTTAATTTTAATATTGCAATATCTGAATTAGGATTAGAATTATTAGTTAAACCTGTTTGTAATATTATTTTGATGTTTGTTATTTTCCCACTTATAAGAATTGGTATGCACAGGGAGTATGTAATTGGATTCCATAATAAAGAAAAGACTTAGAGTAGTTATTTATTTGTTTTTAGCTTTAATGGCAATTTTTATTTTAAGGCTTTACTTTTTGCAGGTAATTAGCGGCAGCCTATACGCAGAAGAAGCCTCGGAAAGTATTATCAGGACGAGAACAGTTCTTGCGCCCCGCGGTAATATTTATGACAAAAATGGGAAACTTTTGGTTAAAAGCATACCTGTACTGGCAGTTGCAGTTGACCCCCGTGTTTTGCTGCAACATGAGGATGTAATTAAGATTCTAAGTGAAAAACTTAATATTCCTTATAAAGATATAGTTAAAAAATTACAAAACAGCAATATACCATATCTTGACAGGGTTATTCTGAAAGAAAATATTGATTATGGTTTAATGATATATTTAAAAGAAAATAGCAACATGCTCCCTGGAGTTGAAGTGATAGATATTTTTAGCAGAGAGTATAGCTATGGTTCGTTAGCTTCGCACATACTTGGATATACAGGAGAGATAGATGAAGACAAGCTTAAGATGAAGAAATATAGTGCGGGTTATGAGGGTGGTGATCAAATTGGGCTGACCGGGATAGAAGCAGTTTATGAAAATGTGCTAAAGGGAGTAAAAGGGGAAATAATATATGAAGTAGATCCCATGGGCAGGCCTGTAAGGATAATAGAAGAAACTAATTACACTGCAGGCAATGACCTGTATCTGACAATAGATATTGAACTGCAAAAAAAAGTGGAAGAAATTTTACATGAATCTGTCGTGGAGATTAGACAGAATAAACTTCCCAGGTCTGATGAATATTATAAGGTGACTGGCGGAGCTGTTATAGTGCTTGGGGCCAAAACAGGAGAGGTTCTGGCTATGGCAAGTTACCCAACTTTTAATCCAGAATTATTTGTAGGGGGGATAAGGATTTCTGATTGGAATTACTTAAATAATCCTGACAACAATTATCCTTTAAACAACAGAGCCATGATGTCTTTTGCTCCTGGTTCAGCTTTTAAAGTCATTCCTGCTTATGCAGGACTTTCTGAAAATATAATCAGCGAGTACAGCAAAATTAATTGTGGCGGTGTATGGTATAGATTAGGGGAAGACTTTCCTAAATGGTGCTGGAAAAAGTCTGGACATGGAAGTGTTGATATTAGGAGTGGTATTAAGAATTCCTGTGATATTTGTTTTTATGAAATAGGGTACGGACTTTTTCTAAAACTTCAAAATATAGAAGAACTGCTTCAAAAATATGCGAGAATTTTTGGGTTTGGAACTAAAACAGGAATTGACCTTCCTTATGAAGACGGGGGATTGGTCCCGGACAGGCAGTGGAAAAAAGAATATTTTAAGAGTCAGGTGGAGCATTCGGTATGGTTTCCTGGTGACACCATTAACATGGTAATAGGTCAGGGATATTTACTTACAACTCCGCTTCAGACAGCGCAGGCTTACTCTATTTTAGCTAACAGGGGAGTGAAATGTACTCCTCATGTTGTAAGTGAGGCAAGAGATGAAAGCGGGGAAATATCAATTGATTTAAGAAGAAATGAGTGTGAAAATTTAAATTTAAACAGCAACTTCATGGATATAATAGAAGATGGGCTTTGCCTTGCCGTAAGCCAGGGGACAGCCTTATATGCTTTTCGGAATTTTCCCTTAGATGAGATTCCAATAGCCGGGAAGACAGGAACATCTGAGGTAGTAGGGAAACAGGACTATGCATGGTTTGCAAGCTATGGGCCTGCTGGAAATCCGGAATATGTAGTCGTGGTAATGCTGGAAGAGGCAGGTTCAGGCGGCAATGTAGCAGCGCCTGTTGCTGAGAAAATATATAGATATCTGTTTAATCTTAATTAAAATGATAAAAATGAGAAGAAGCAATAAAGAACTGGATAGTTTGGAAAAGGAAAAGACAAGGGTAAAATTTGATTTTATATTATTTTTCTCTGTTTTGCTGGTATCCCTGTTTGGTGTTCTTATGATCTACAGCGCTACAAGGTTTAGTATGCCGGGAGAAGTAAATGACCCATTGTATTATTTAAAAAAGCAGGCGCTGTGGCTGGCAGCAAGCGTAGTGTTTTTATTGCTGATTCAATTTATAAATTACAAAAGCATAAAAAAATATTGGTGGGTGGTATTTGCAGGAATTATTGCTTCTCTTGTATTGGTACTGTTTTTAGGATTTGAAGTTCATGGATCAAAGAGCTGGATGGACTTAAAGTTTTTTTCAGTACAGCCTTCGGAGATTTCTAAAATATTTATGGTTATAGTAATATCTGCTATTTTATCAAAACAGAAAACAGATAAAAAAAATAAAGTTGGATTTAAAAAGGTATTTTTTTCACTGGTGGTTTTATCTGTGTGCACGGTTCTTGTTGCAATGGAACCTGATTTAGGCACATCTTTAATATATTATTTAACATATGTAGGGATGCTTTTTATATCAGGCGCCAGCATTTTATATTTTTTAGGAATTATAGCTGTGACTGCTGGCGGAGTATTGCTGGGGTTGAAGGTAAATTTAATAAAGGAGTATCAGTTAGACAGGATACTTGTATTTATAAAACCGGGTGTCCAGAAAGAAGGTGCGGGGTATAATTTATTCCAGTCCAAACTGGCTATAGGGTCAGGAGAGTTATTTGGTAAAGGACTATTTTTAGGGAAACAAACAAACCTTAACTATGTTCCTGAGCACCATACAGATTTTATTTTTTCAGTGATTGGAGAAGAGCTTGGGTTTGTGGGAGCCTTGATTGTGATAGTATTGCTTGCAGTAATTGTATGGCGGTGTTTTTATATATCACTTAATGCAAGTGATAGTTTTGGCTCGTTGGCCAGTGGTGGAATTGGATTTATGATACTCTCGCAGATGGTTATAAATATAGGGATGACAATAGGTATAATGCCAATTATTGGTATTCCTCTACCATTCCTAAGCTACGGAGGCTCAAATCTTTTAAGTGTTTTTGTGGGGATAGGCCTTGTAGAAAATATATATAGAAGAAGAGAAATAAGAAAAGATTACGAGATAGCCTATCAGGAATTTGATTAGACATAGGGCTGGCATTAAGTTATGGAAAAAATAAAAACTCTAAAATTTAGTGAACTTGAGAACTTGCTTGAAGGTATTCAAAAACCGGGAAGATATGTTAATCATGAGGTTGGTACCAAAAGCAAAGATATAAGCAAGATTGCTGATTTTTCAAGCATGGTTTTTATAGCCCTCATTTTTCCTGATATATATGAAATAGGGATGCCAAATCTTGGTCTGCCGATTTTATATGAAATTATAAACAAAACAAAGTATTTTTCAGCCGAAAGAGTTTTTTCTCCGTGGACAGATTTTGAGAAAAAACTGAGGGACAGCAAAGTAAAGTTGTTTTCTCTTGAGAGCAGGATTTTTTTGGATTGTTTTGATGTTCTTGGCTTTAGCGCACAGCATGAGATGCTTTATACAAATATTTTAAACATAATTGATATGAGCGGGCTGAAAATACATTCAAAAGAAAGGGAGGGGAGGCTTCCGCTGGTTTGTGCAGGAGGCCCAGCTGTAGTTAATCCCCAGCCTCTATCTAAATTTATGGACTTTATGGTAATCGGGGATGGGGAAGAACTGACTGTTAAGATTTTAGAAAAAGTTAAAACATATAAAAAGAGCAGCAAGGACAAGCTCTGGTTTTTAAAAGAAATAAGCAAACTTGATGGAGTGTATGTCCCGGGTCTTTATAAATTTTATTATTTTAAGGATGGCAGGATCAGCGATATTAAACCATTTTTGAGAGTAAAAAAAGAGACTGTTAAGGATTTAAACAAGTTTGATATTGTTTTAAACCCGGTTATACCAAATATTAAACCTGTGCATGATAGATTTGTTATTGAAATTATGAGGGGATGCAGCAGAGGGTGCAGGTTCTGTCAGGCCGGGATCATTTACAGGCCAGTGAGGCAGAGAAATGTAAATTCTCTGATAGAGCACAGTATCTGCGGCATAAAAAATACAGGGTATGATGAAATCTCATTTATGTCGCTATCCACTGCTGACTATAAGGATATTGGCTGTTTGCTGGAAGGTGTTGCGGGTTTTATGAATCTAAACAAAATATCTGTTTCACTTCCTTCGCTCAGGGTAGATAGTTTTAACCTTCATTTAGCTAAACTCATCAGAAGTGGAAGAAGAACAGGGCTAACTTTTGCTCCAGAAGCTGGAAGCCAGAGAATGAGAGATATTATCAATAAAAATATCAGCGAAGAAGAAATGATTGATTGTATAAAAGTAGCTTTTAAAAATGGCTGGGAGAAAATTAAATTATATTTTATGATAGGATTTCCTTTTGAGGAAGACGAGGATATAGAGCAAATAGTGCTGCTTATAAAAAAAATAACAGACACTGCCAAAGGCATATTGCCTAAACGAAACTTCAGGAGATTTAAAATAAATGTAAGCATAAATGCTTTTTGCCCAAAACCATTTACCCCGTTCCAATGGGTGGGGCAGGATAGTACTGACAATCTGGTGGAGAAGTTTAATTATATTGTAAAAAATGTTCCAAAAAAGTTTGTTCAAATCAGCTGGTCCAATCCACAAGCAAGTAAAATAGAAAGCGCTCTGTCTAAAGGGGATTCCAGTGTTGGGGATGCCATAGAAAAAGCCTGGAGGAAGGGTGCAAAATTTGATAACTGGACAGATATGTTTAGTTATCAAATTTGGGAGGAAGCATTTAAAGAGTCAGGATTGGATATGAATTTTTTTGCAACACGGGAAATTCTTCCTGATGAAATTCTTCCATGGGACATTATAGACATAGGGACAAGCAAGAAATTTTTATTTAACGAATATGAAAAATCAAGAAAATTCAGCCGGGTGCAAAATAAGATTTAAGTTTTATAAAAAAGATGAGCACAGATACCTGTCTCATCTTGATATTGTAAATATTATTACAAGAGCTTTAAGAAGGGCCGGGATAAAAACAAAATACAGTTGTGGGTACAGGCCCAAGCCTAAAATTAATTTTAGCAACCCCACTCCTTTAGGAGTAGACAGTTTTGCTGAATACTGCGATGTTATTGTTTTAGAAGATATTGAAGAATGCGAGTTTTTAAGTGCAGTTAACTTGCAGCTAGTGCCGCAAATGATGATTACCCGGGCAAAAAAGATAGACATAAAATCAGCAAGCCTCTCAAGGGATATATCTGTATGTTTGTACTGTTTTGAGCTTGATGTTTCCGGCAGCACAGTAAATTTTATCAATGAATTTACCGAAAGCGTGAAAAATAATATTAAAAACAAATCTGATTTTTCCAGCTCTATTTTTGACCTGATGGTTAAAACTAGCAATGAAGATATTATTTTTGTAAAATTGTATGGATATGTTAAAATTTTTAAGAACTTAAATAATGAAATATTTAAATTTAATAATTTTTTGGAATTTTTCCAGAATTGGATAAAAAAATATAATATAATAAATATTAGTTACATAAAAAAAGAAGAGCTATATATTTTTAAAGACAATACTTTAAAAACGCCTATGGAAATAATTTAATAAATTTAATTAAATTAGTAATCATGGCAGCAACAAAGAAGGAGACTGGTAAAAAATTGAGTAAAGAAATGTTGATAAGCTCGGATAGGTATGAAACCCGGGTTGCTATTATGGAATCAAAAAAAGTTACCCATCTGTATTTTGACAGAAAACATGGCAGGTCGATAGTGGGCAATATATATTTGGGAAAAGTAAAAAATGTTCTCCCAAGCCTTGATGCAGCTTTTGTGGATATTGGCGAAAGCAGAAATGCTTTTCTGTATAAAAATGAAGTTGCTTATGATGTTGATATTGAAGACAGGGAAGAAATTCCACATAAAATACAACATATTCTAAAGCCAAACCAAATGATTCTGGCGCAGGTGACCAAGGATCCAATGAAGGGTAAGGGCGCAAGACTTACAACTTTTATTTCAATTCCGGGGAGGTATTTAGTTCTAGCGCCATTTAATAATGGAATCGGAGTTTCCAGAAAATTAAAAAAAGACGAAAGAGAAGAATTGAGAAAGTTGGCAGAAGAAATAAGGTGTGAAAGTTGCGGAGTAATTGTAAGAACTGCTGCCAGAGAAGCAAATAGCGTAATGCTAAAAAAAGATTTAAGACAGCTTATAAAAATATGGAAAACTGTTAAGAAAAAAGAATCTGCGCTAAGTACACCGGGGCTTATTTATGAGGAGTGTTCAATTGTTGTAAAATTATTGAGAGATATATTTACAGAAGATTTCAGCGCTATATATGTTAATAAAAAAGGAATTAAAAAGGACATTGCCACGTATTTTAACGGGATTGGTGTTAAATTTAACAATATAATTGTCCATCATGGTAAAAAAGATTTGTTTGAAGAGTTTAGCATAAATGAAGCTGTAGAAAGTGCATTAGAGAGAAAAATATGGCTGAAGTCAGGAGGTTTTATAGTAATAGATTATGGAGAGGCCCTGACTTCTATAGACGTAAATACAGGAAAGTATACTTCTGGCAAGAACCCGGCTGTTACTATATTTAGAACCAATCTTGAAGCTGCAGAAGTTGTAGCCGAACAATTGAGATTGCGTGATATAGGCGGAATAATTGTTGTTGACTTTATAGATATGGAAAGCGAAGGAGATAGATTAAAAATTTTAAAAAGATTCAAACAATGCCTGGAAGAGGATAAAACCAAGACGGAGGTTTTGCCATTTTCTAAGCTGGGACTTGTGGAAATGACCAGAAAAAATGTTTCAGATGGAATTTTAGGGACAATGTGCAAGGTTTGTCCAAGCTGTGGCGGAAGCGGCCATGTTAAATCAGAAGAATCTGTTATGCTGGAAATTGAAAGAAATATCAGAGAACTTGCAAGAGAAAGAAGAGCAGCAGCATTTTTAATAAAGCTTAATTACAGCATTGCTTCTATGATAATCGGTCATGGAGGGAGGAATTTAAAACATCTAAGAATGACAACTAAAAAATATATTATTATTAAAGGCGATAAAGATATTCCAATAGATTCATTCATAGTAGTGGCAGAAGGCTCGGTAAGAGAAGTCCAGGAAGCCAGCGACAGCTTAAATTAGTTTTTAAATTTTGGCAAAAAGAGAATGATATTTGTGGTTGCAGCATAAAAAGCTTTGGCCAGCTGACCTGTTGCCTGTAAAAATCAAACGGAAGCTAATTGACAGTATGCTGCAAAATGTGCTAATATTCCAACTTGTAATTCAGTGATAAAGTTTAGATGGCCTATTTGCATAAAGGAGAAGTATTGTAAAGATATAAGGAGGATAAAAATTTACGCGATAATTTTAAGCGGAGGGAAACAGTATAAAGTTGAAGAAGGCAGTGAAATGGTTGTAGGTAGAGTTGAAGGCAAAGAAGGAGACAAAATAACTATCTCAGATGTTAATCTGGTGTGTAATGGTGAAAAGATAGAGATTGGAAAACCAATATTAAACAATGTAGTTGTAGAGGCTGAGATTAAGAAGCATCTGAAGGGAGATAAGGTAGTTTCCTTTAAATATAAGCCAAAAAAGAGGTATAGAAGAAAAGTTGGCAATAGACAACTGCTTACATTGCTGCATTTTGATAAAATAAGTATAAAATAAGGGGGTGTTCTTATGTCCAGCAAAAAAGGTCTTGGAAGCTCAAGAAACGGAAGAGATAGTAACCCTAAATTTTTAGGTATAAAAAGCTCAGGCGGCCAGAGCGTAAAAGCTGGCAGTATTATTGTGAGACAAAGGGGAACAAAGTTTAAACCAGGAAATGGTGTAGGGATGGGCAGAGATTTTACTCTTTTTGCTAAAAGGGATGGAAAAGTTGAGTTTGTAAAAAACAGTAGAAACGGTAAAGTAGTAAACATGATTTAGTTTATTTATAAGCACAGCTACTACGAGATTTGCGCTGGATTTTTAGAAAGTATACGCTGTACGTATTTCAATCTAGATTTATTTTAGTAATCCATAGAATATAGTTATATTTTATGGATTACTTTTATATTAAAAAAATTTTCTTATTTTAATGAAACCAAAAAAAAATAAAATTTTAGTTTTTTCCTTCTTTCGATTATTTATAACAGGAGTTTCCTGCACTTTAATAGGGCCGCTCATACCAATAATTTCAAGGGATTTAAATGTTGGCCTGGATTATATGGGCTCCGTATTATCGCTAAGTGTTTTTGGAATATTGATTACTTCACTTGTTACCGGTAACCTGATAGAAGTCTTTGGCTACAAGAGGATAATTCTCTTGGGATCACTTTTAAATATTTTTGGTTGTTTGGGGCTTTGTTTTTCTTATCGTTATATTATTTTTTTGGCAGCATATTTTTTGCTGAGCGCTGGGGCAGGTATAATAGTTCTCAGTGTTTTTTCTCTTGTTGGAAACCACCACACTGGCAGGAAAACCGGCAGTTTAATAAAAGTAGTAGTTGGAAATTCGCTGTCTATTGTTGTTGCACCTCTGCTTGTGAGCGCTGTGCTATATACTGACTCAAGCTGGCGTTTTTTTTATATTTATATTTCTGTTGCACAAATAATTCTTCTAGCCTGGTTACTTTTATTAAAGATACCAAAGAGTATAAAGGTTAAAAGAAATCTGAAGTCTCTTTTTAGTATTAATAAAAAGATATCATCCAACCCATATTTTTTGTTATTTTGCATCATAGTGTTTGTACATGCTGCAATTATGAATACTTTTTTTTCGTGGTTTACCACATATTTTTCCAATCTCAATATTGATATAAATACGAGCTCCTTATTCTTAGCATTTTATGGACTGGCAGCTGTAACTGGAATGTTCATTAAAAATAAAATAGTAAAGCATGTTAAAGAAAAAAGAGTGCTGCTGTTTAGTGCTATTATCTCTTTTGCAGCGCTGGTAGGAGTATTTTTCAGCAGTGATTTAATTTTAAAAAACATTTTAATTTTTTTGTTTGGAGCCGGTATAGCCGGCAATTTCACAATTACGTACTCTATTAGCACTGATCTGCATCCTGGATATACTAATTTCACCTCGGGTTTTTTAATGGCTTCTGCAAATCTTGGTGTAATTATTTTTCAATATTTGGGGGGCTATTTCTCCGAACATTTCTCAAAGAATAGCGTTATGTATATGGACATTCTATTATTATTTGTTTTTTTTATATTTGTACTGATATTAAATGTGGGCAAAAAGTTTCCCGGTGTTTCCGCTATCATTAGAAATAATTATAAGAGGATTGACAATTAATACACACCAGTTATACTTACTAATGGTGAGTGTAAAATGAGTTCAAAAAGAATTAATATAACTATCCCGGAAGAAAATTTAAAAGAGATAAATAAATTCTGCTCTGAAGAAAAAATGAGCAAAAGCCAGTTAATCAGGGAAGCAGCATCACAATATATTGCCGGCATAAAGGAACTGAAGGAAAAAGAACAAAAGAGAAGGGATGTTGAGTGGGCGATAAAGATGCAGGACAAAATTCGAGCCAAAAGTAAATATTTTCCTTCTGGAAAGAGTGCTGTAGAAATAATAAGAGAGTATAGGGACTCTAGATAAAAGAGTTGTATGCAAATGAAAATTGTTATAGATGCCTCCATAGGCGTAAAGTGGTTTAGCTGCAAAGATGAGGATAATGTAGATTTGGCATTACAAATTCGGGACCTAAAACTAAAAAATGGAATAGAGATTACCGTACCTGATTTATTTTTCTTTGAAACTATGAATGCATTGCTTAAGAAGGAGGGCTTTACTAATGAAATCATACATTTTTCCTTAGAAACCCTGTACCGCATGAATTTAAACATAATATATCCTGATAAAGAAATTATTGGCAACACAATAGATATTGCCAGGAAATCTAAACTGACATTTTATGATTCTCTTTACATAGCAGTAGCCATGAGCAGGCAGGCTCTTCTTATTACAGAAGATCAGGAAATGCTTCAGAATAACGATAGCTTTAGTTTTATTAAGAGTCCTGGCAAATTCAATTTTTGAGTGGCAAATAGTAAAAGAAAAGATAAAAATACATGTTCTTAGATGAAGCAAAAATAAATATCAAAGCTGGAGACGGCGGCAGCGGAATTGTCAGCTTTTTTTATACCAAGGCCAGGGGGAAAAAGATTGCCTGCGGCGGTAGTGGCGGAAGAGGCGGAAATGTGATTATTAAAGCCAGCAGTAGTGTGAGCAGTTTATATAATTTTAAAAAAAAGATACATTTTAAAGCTCAAAATGGAAAAAGTGGAATGTCAAATAACAGGAGCGGAAAAAATGGAGATGACTTAATAATAAATGTACCTGTTGGAACTATAGTCAAAAGTGAAAAAGGGGAGGTGCTGTCTGACTTAAGTGAAGAAGGAAGCAGTGCAGTTATTGCTTATGGGGGAATTGGGGGGAAAGGAAACGCAAGCCTTATTTCCCAGGGGAGAAGATTTCCATCCTTTGCAGAGAAGGGAGAAAAAGTAGAGGAAGCCTGGATTAATTTAGAGCTTCGCCTCATAGCGGATGCTGCGCTGGTTGGGTTTCCCAATGCGGGGAAATCTACAATAATAAGCAGGATATCAGCAGCTAAGCCCAAGATTGCAGATTATCCTTTTACCACTACCGTTCCTAACTTAGGGGTTGTATCTGTAGATGATGAAAGCTTTGTAGTTGCAGATGTCCCCGGGCTTATAGAAGGTGCGCATAGCGGTGTCGGACTTGGGGATAAGTTTTTAAGGCATATAATGAGGTCCCTGGTTCTGGTAATGGTACTTGACGGCCAAAAAATCCTTGAGGATGGTAATGAAATCATTAAAACTTTCGATGTGTTAAGGGAAGAAATAAGATTGTATGACAGTGGTCTGTATGAGAGGGATTATATCGTAGCAGTAAACAAAATAGATTTAATTTCAGACAAAAGCATAGCAGAAGATATTAAAGAAAAGTTAGAGGAAAAAAGCGGCAGGGAAGTTTTTTTAATATCTGCATTTGTTGGTACTGGAATGCAGGATTTAACCTGGGCTTTGTATAAAAAGATAAAAGAGTGCAGGGAAAAGTTGAAGGAAGAAAAAGAAAAAGAGCTAAAAAGCCGTGGTGCGGCTAAAATTTATACAATTGATGCCCACAAGCTGGATGACGAAAAAATGAAGGTTCGCCGACAGGATAATGAATATGTTGTAGAAAGCAAAAAGTTAGAAAGAATCGTGTCTATGACTGATTTTGAAAATGAGGAAGCATTAGAGTATTTGAAATGCCGATTAAAAAAAATGGGAATTGGTGATAAACTGAAAAAAATGGGTGTGGAGGAAGGCAGCACTGTAATAATTGGAAACTTAGTTTTTGAGCTTAAAGAATAGTTTTATGGGAAATAGAAAAAAATATCTTAAAAATATAAAAAGGGCAGTAGTAAAAATTGGGTCCAGCAGCCTTGCACTGCAAAAAGGCGGTCTGGATATAGACAATATGGAAAAGTTTACCAGCGAAGTAAGCAAAATAACGGAGAAGGGCATTGAAGTTATCATTGTTACAAGTGGAGCCATAGCTGCAGGGCTAAGGTGCTTGAATATTTTAGATAAGCCCGGTGATATAAATCTTTTGCAGGCTGCAGCATCAATTGGACAGGTAGAACTTATGAAGACGTACAGTAATTTGTTCTCAAGGCATGGATTAAAGATTGGGCAGATACTTCTTACTCATGAAGATACTACAAGGAGAAAGCAGTATCTAAACATTAAAAATACTATAGAAAATTTAATCAAATTAAAAATAATTCCTGTTATAAATGAAAATGACAGCGTGGCTACAGATGAAATAAAATTTGGAGACAACGACAGGCTTGCTGGAGTGGTTTCCAGTTTAACAGAAGCTGATATTCTGATAATTTTGTCAGATATAGACGGTATGTATGATCGTGATCCAAGAGCTAACAGCAATGCTAATTTAATATCCCAGGTTGACAGCATAAACGAAGATATAGAAAAATTAGCCGGAGGAATAGGTTCTGCTTATGGTTCTGGCGGAATGGCAACAAAAATGAAAGCTGCGAAGGTTTGTGCTTTTTCGGGCATAGGGATGGTGATTGCAAACAGCAGGGAACCTGATGTACTAAGAAAAATAATTAGTGGAGAGGATATTGGAACTTTCTTTGTTCCGCAAACTTCAAAAAAAGTCAGGGGTGTAAAGAAGTGGATAGCTTTTGGGATACTGACTAAAGGAAGTATTGTCATTGACAGAGGCGCAGAAGACGCAATAGTAAACAAAGGAAGAAGCATCCTTCCTGTGGGGGTAATAGAAGTAAACGGAAGGTTCAGCAGGGGAGACACTCTGAAAGTATATTCACTGGACAGCAAGCTGATTGCCAAGGGAATCAGCAGTTTTTCCAGCGAAGACATAAATAAAGTTAAGGGAAAAAATAAAAAGCAAATTTTAGAAGAAATGGGCTCTTCGATGTGCTGTGAAATAATTCACAGGGACAATCTTGTTGTTTTTGACGGCTAAATCTAAAACGCCCTTTTATGTTATAATGGCTATAAATGTTACTGGAGGACTTATGGATATAATTGTAAACATAGCAAAGAAAGCCAAAAATTCTGCCTCTATTATTTCAAAGGCAGGAACTGTTGCTAAAAATAAAATTCTTAAAGATATCTCAAAAAATCTAATTTCAAATTCAGATGATATTATAAAAGAAAACAAAAAAGATATTGAAAAATCAAAAAAAGAAGGGATATCGGAAAGTTTACTGGACAGGTTAAGGCTTGACGGGGATAGAATAAAAAAAATTGCTGAAAGCATAAATACCGTGATTGATTTTACTGACCCGGTAGGCGAGGTAATTTTTGGATACAATCTTCCAAATGGGTTAATGCTTAGCAATATTAGGGTTCCGCTTGGGGTTATAGGCATAATATATGAAGCAAGGCCCAATGTTACAGTAGATGCTTCAGTTTTATGTTTGAAATCTGGAAATTGTGTAATCCTGAGGGGAAGTTCACATGCGCTTTCAACCAATAAAAAATTAGTAGAAATAATGAGGCAGGCTTTAGCTGAAAATAATTTTCCTGAAGATATAATCCAGATTATTCCCACTGTTGATAAAGAACATGCAGTAAAATTGATGCAGCTCAGGGAGTATGTGGATGTTCTCATACCAAGGGGCGGCAGGAGCCTGATAAGCAGTGTGGTTAAAAATTCAAGAGTTCCGGTAATTGAGACTGGCATAGGAAACTGCCACATATATGTAGACAAATTTTTAGATGGCATAGACAGGAGCAAAATTATAGACATAGTAGTAAATGCAAAAACCCAGAGGCCAAGCGTGTGCAACGCTGCTGAAAAATTAATTATTCACAGAGACGCAGCAGATGAAGTGCTTCCTGCTGTACTGAGCGAGCTGCAATGCAGGGGTGTGATTTTAAAGGGATGCAAAAATGCCAAAAATATATTTCCTTCCATTAAGATTGCAACAGAAGAAGATTGGTATGAAGAGTATTTGGATATGAAGATGGCTGTTAAGGTTACAGAAGACATGGAAGAAGCAATAGCTCATATAAATAAATATGGCTCGCATCACTCTGATGCAATAATTACATCAAGCTATAAAAATTCGGTTACCTTTACAAGAACTGTTGATTCAGCGACTGTGTATGTAAATGCTTCTACAAGATTTACGGATGGAGGAGAATTTGGAATGGGTGCAGAGATAGGCATAAGTACTCAAAAACTTCATTGGCGCGGGCCAATGGGGCTAAAAGAGCTTACTACAAATAAATTTATAGTGTTTGGAGATGGTCAAATCAGGCAGTAAAATAGTAATATGTAAACAATTAAGATTCTGGTGCAGGGCAAAGTGCATATAAGAAAATAAATGTATAAAAGTAAAGAAGAAAGAAAGTTGAACGACAAGGATTACAAAACAGATATAGAAAAAGACATAAAAAAAAGCAGGAGGCCCATACAAAGGATTGGGATTATGGGAGGAACCTTCAATCCTATTCACTTCGGGCATCTTGTAACAGCGCAGGAAGCATTGGGACAATTTAATTTAGATAAAGTTATTTTTATACCAACAGGAGATCCACCTCACAAGGTAGACAAAGACATTGCAAGTTCTGAAGATAGATATTTAATGACAGTTATAGCCACCGCTCCAAATAAAAATTTTTTGGTATCAAGGATAGAGACGGATAGAAAAGGCAAGTCTTACACTATAGATACCGTAAGAGAACTAAGGAGGATATATGGTACCGATGTAACTCTTTATTTTATAACAGGGGCGGATGCAATACTTGAAATACTTACCTGGAAAAATACTGAGGAAATAGTTTCTCTCTGTAAATTTATCGCAGCTACAAGACCCGGCTATAATTTATCCCGAATAAAAGATTTAGAAAAAAAGCTGTTTAATTCAAAAAATAATAAGGGAGAAAAAATATTTGTGATGGAAGTTCCAGCGCTTGCCATTTCCTCTACAGATATACGAGGCAGAGTTAAAGATAATAGACCGATAAACTACCTCCTTCCTGGAGGGGTGCGCAGCTATATATTAAAGCATGGGCTATATGGATAAGCTTATTTTAAGTGAAAAGCAAAAAGAAAATCTAAAAAAATTAGTAGAAAAAATTAAATCTGTTATGCCTCTTAATTTATACTCTCACAGCATGGGAACCTTAAAATATGCTCAAAAACTTGCTAATCTGCATTTTAAACCAAAAACTAAACGCGATGAGCTAAAGGATAAGCACACAGAAGACAGCAGAAGAGAAATATATTATCGGTTATGTGTTTCATGTATGCTTCATGATTATGGTAAAATATATGACTGCAGGGAACTGTTTGAAACAGCAAAAAAAAATAAATTAAATATAAGTAAGTTTGAACTGAGCTGCCCATCTCTAATCCATGGTTTTATAGGTGATTATTTAGTTAAAAGAGATTTTGGTATCAGTGATGAGAAAATACTGAAAGCAATTAAATTCCATACTATTGGGTACTGCGATATGAGTCTTGAAGATAAGATATTGTTTATATCTGACAAGGTGGAAGAGGGCAGAAGGTATGATGGCGTAGATAATTTTAGAAATTTATCCATTGATAATATTAATTTATGTTTACTTGAGATTTATAGAAGTACTATAATTTATGTCATAAAAAGAAATAAACTACTGCATCCTGATACAAGTAAAATTTGGAATAGTATATGTGGAGGTAAGTAATATGTCACCAGAAGATAAAAATTTTAATGGCAATTCCGGTTACGAGGAAGAAGATTATAAAAAAGAAGAAAATTATCATGAGGATGAAAGCTATAATGATAGAGGCAGGGATGACAAAAATCCTGGAGATGATTTTTTCAAAGATGATGATTTTGAGTTTGTGGATTACGACAAAGAAGATCACGCAGGCGAAGGCTACCGTATTAAAAGAATAAAAGAGCGCCGCAAAAGGAAAAGACTGATATTGTCTACCATTTTGATAATGGCTATATTGACACTGGTAGCGGTAGGGATTGTGTTTGGGTATAGGTTTATAAAAAATAAATATTTTTCAAGAGGTGAAATATCTGAAGAGGAAAGCATTACCATACCACAGCTGCTTCAGCTGGAGTATGATGTAAATATCGTGATTGCAGGTGCGAGGGAAAATTTACTGGAGCCGGAAATAAATTCTATTTTATTTACAAATTATAATAGCAGCAGAAAAGAGTTAATTTCTTTGCACATACCGACGAAGACTTTAATGGAAATTCCAGGGTTCGGGCTGGAAAGTGTGGACCAGTCCGTAAAATATGGAGGAATGGACCTGATGCGCCTGACTTTAGAGAATGGATTAGGCATGGGAGCAGACCACCATATGCTTATTGATGTCTATACTGTCGTAAATAAATTAGATGGGATAGAAATTAAACTTGATGAGCCTGTTGTCATAAAAGGGAGTGATAATTCAGAGGAAGAGCTAAAACAGGGAGTAAATTTAATCAATGGAAAAACAGCTGTAAATTTCCTCCTGTATTTTAGTGGTATTAGAGGCGATGTTCCAATAGAAAATATTTTAAAACAAAGATTAATTATTAACTCCATAATAAAAGAAATTGCTGGAGAAAATGAGAAAGATTTATCATCTAATTTAGCTTTAGTTAAAAATTATATTGACACCGACCTGAGCGATGAAGAATTATATAAATCAATAGCAACCTTTTCTGAGATAGAAGCGGAAAAGAGTAAGTCTTTTGCTTTGGACGTTACATCTGTGGAACTGGAAGGAAGCATATTCTATGTTCCCGATATATCGCGTGTTTCTGAAATATTCGCACAGGAAGAAACAGTAGAAGAAAAGGAAACCGTTACCGGTGAGACTGTCAGTTTAGTTGTACTAAATGGTGCCGGGACACCCGGTCTTGCTAACAGTGTTTCTGAAATTTTAATGAATTTAAAATATGAGGATGGCAAAGATAAATACAGTATTGTCAAAACAGGAAACGCAGATAATTTTAATTATAATACTACAGAAATTATAGTTAATTCAGGTGAAGCATATGTGATGGCCGCAGCAGAGAACATAAAGAATGTGCTAAAAGTTGGAGATATATCTGTAAGGGAAGGAGTTGAAGCAGAGTCAGACATTATAATTGTGTTGGGCCGCGATTATAACTACGAACTCATGGAGGGTGAAGAATCTGAGGTACCGGATGAAACGATAAAAATAAATGTATTAAATGGAGAGGGGACAAGCAAACTCGCCGCAACTGTTGCTGGACTAATTGGTGAACACTTTAATGCGCAGGAGAAAGTTTTAGAAGTAGCGGAAACCAAAGATGCTGATAATTGGGGTTATACGCAGACTGAAATAATTTACTTTACTTCCAGAGAGGGAGTGGAAGAGCTGGCCCGGCAAATACAGGAATTTCTTGGTGCTGGCGTCATAAAGAGTTCACAGGATAATGCTGACAATGTTGATATCACTATAATTTTGGGGAGTGACTATACAAAGAAATGAGGGAAAAATAAAAGAAAATAAAAAGATAAAATTAAGTTTTAAAAATAATTTAGAAGCAGTGAAGTTTATAGCTAAAATAGCAGACGAAAAGAAGGCAAACTATATTAAAATTCTGGATATGGAATCCAGGCTCATTATTACTGATTATTTCGTTATTATAGGTGCAAGCAATACAAGGCTTACAAAAAGGATAGGAGAAGAGATAATTTCAGGACTTAAGAAGTTCAATACATACCTTATAAATAAAAGCGGTGTAGAAGAGGGTAACTGGATACTCCTGGATTATGATAGCTTCGTTGTACATATTTTTACAGATGAGTACAGGTCATATTATAATCTTGAAAGATTATGGAGAGACTCTAAAGTAATAAAATGGAACTAAAACTAAAGAGAGCTTTGTTGTAGGGAGGACAAATTTTGGGGAAGACGACAGAAGTCGAGGTCTATGACCCTCTGGCTATAGAAAAAAAGTGGATAAAAATATGGGACAAAGAAAAAATATATTCGCTTAAATCTAATTATGACAAGCCCAAATATTATGTTTTAGAGATGTTTCCGTATCCTTCAGGCAAACCGCATATGGGGCATGCCAGAAATTATACCATTGGAGATGTTATAGCAAGGATAATTGCAAGAAAAGGATACAGCGTGCTTCATCCTATTGGGTATGATTCTTTTGGGTTGCCTGCAGAAAATGCAGCTATTAAAAGTAAAACACATCCAAAGGATAACACCGAGGCCAACATAGACAAAATGAGAAAAGCACTCAAACGGATGGGGATGAGTTACGAGTTTGAAGATGAAATAATTACTTCAAGCCCTGATTATTACAAGTGGACACAATGGTTTTTCCTCCTGTTTTACAGGATGGGGCTCGCAGAAAAAAAAGAAGCGCCTGTTAATTGGTGCAGTTCATGCCAGACAGTGCTTGCAAACGAACAGGTAATTTCAGGAAAGTGTGAAAGATGTGACAGTGTTGTTACAAAAAGAACTCTTTCACAGTGGTTTTTTAAAATTACAAAATATGCTCAGAGGCTTTTAGATGATATGGAGCTTCTTGAAGGATGGCCCGAAAGGGTTCTTACCATTCAGAAGAACTGGATTGGGAGGAGCGAAGGCGCTGAGGTTAAATTTAAGCTTGCTGATTCTGCTGAAGATATTACCATACCTGTATTTACTACAAGGCCGGATACCTTATACGGTGCTACATTTTTTATTATTGCTCCCGAGCACCCGCTTGTGGACAAAATAGTTATAGGTGACAAGCATAAAGAAGAAATAAATAAGGTAAGAAGCAGGATACTGGGCCAGAGCGATATGGAAAGGGGATCTGCTGAAGTAGAAAAAATTGGCTGTTTTACCGGGAGGTATGTTGTAAATCCAATAAATGGCGAAAAGATTCCGGTATGGATTGCTAACTATGTTTTACTGGAATATGGAACAGGTGCAGTAATGGCTGTTCCGGCACATGATGAGAGGGATTATGAGTTTGCTTCCAAGTACGGCATTCCTGTAAGGGAAGTTATATCTCCGGATGGGAAAGTCCACGAAAAGTTAAAGTGTGCGTATGCAGGCGAAGGAATAATGGTAAATTCTGGAATTTTTAGCGGAATCAATTCAGGCAAAGGCAAGGAAAAAATTATTTTTTATCTTGAAGAAAAAGGGATTGGCAAGTCCGGCGTCAGTTACAAGCTAAGAGACTGGTTAATTTCAAGGCAGAGGTATTGGGGTGCCCCAATACCAATTATCTACTGTGACAGCTGCGGCATTGTTCCGGTGCCAGAGGAAAGTTTGCCTGTACTGCTTCCTTATGATGTGGATTTTAAGCCAACCGGCCTTTCACCGCTTGCTTATTGCAAAGAGTTTGTTAATACAACTTGCCCAAAATGTGGCAGAAAAGCAAAAAGGGAAACAGATACCATGGATACCTTTGTTTGTTCATCATGGTATTTCTTAAGGTACTGCAGTCCGCATTACAGTGATGGAGCCTTTGACAGCAGTAAAGTAGATTACTGGATGCCGGTTGATCAATATATTGGCGGTATAGAGCATGCAACAATGCATCTCATATATTCAAGATTTTTTAATAAAGTTTTATATGACAGCGGGCTCATAAAGTTTAAGGAGCCTTTTACAAAATATTTTCCACATGGGGTAGTAAATTTGAATGGACAGAAAATGTCAAAATCAAGGGGCAATATTGTTGATCCATCAGAGATTTATGATAAGTATGGTGCTGACACGTTAAGGCTGTACATACTTTTTATGGGGCCTGCCGGCAGCCTTGTTGATTGGAGTGATAGCGGAGCAGAGGGTGCAAACAGGTTTTTGAACAGGCTGCGCAGATTAGTAATTGATAATACAAGACTAATTGGTACCACTGGAGAGCGCGGTGATATAAGCGGGAACTTGAACAAGCTGGAAAAAGAATTATATAGGAAACTGCACCAAACCATAAAGAAAGTCACCGGTGATGTACTTGACAGATTTAATTTTAATACTGCTATAAGCTCTATTATGGAGCTTGTGAATTTAATGTATAAATACCATGAAGAGGTAGAAGACAATAAGAAAAATATAGCCCTGCTTAAGGAATTAACTGAAAAATTATTGATTTTGCTTTCTCCCATAGCTCCTTTTATAACTGAAGAGCTCTGGTCAAGAATGGGAAACAAAGGGAGCATTCACAAGGTACCATGGCCAGAGCATGATGAAGAAATTGCCAAAGAAGAACTGATAACAATAGTTTTTCAGGTGAATGGGAAAATTCGTGATAAAAAGAACTTACCAGCAGGTATTTCTGCTGAAGTAATTGAAGGTTACGCTCTTAATTCTGAACGAATAAAAAAATTTATAGGCAATAGGGAAATTATTAAAAAAATAGTAATACCCAATAAACTTGTAAATATTGTGGTTAAAGGCTAAAAGAAAAATATGTTATTCTCTATTGTAAGTCTTTATTAATTCCAGTGTAGTCCTGCAAAATGCTGGAAGGTCGTCAGGGATCCTTGAGGTAACAAGGTTCCCATCTACCACAACTTCTTCGTCTACATACTTGCCTCCTGCATTCTTAAGGTCAGTTGCGATTGCTTTGTAACCGGTAACTTTTTTGCCTCTTACTACATCTGCTTCTACAAGTAGCTGCCCCCCATGGCAGATAGCTGCAATTATTTTATGCTGACCAGAAGCATCCTTAACCAGATTTACCATACTTCTGGAAACTCTCATTTTATCCGGTGCATTGCCTCCGGGTATGATAACTGCTGCTACATCACCCATATAAATTCCTGAGGCTGCAATATCTGATTTCATTGTAAGACCAAATTTTCCTTTATATTCCTTACCCATTTCAGGCCCTACGATTTTAACGTCATAGCCTGCTTCTATAAACCTGTAATATGGATAGACTGCTTCCTCATCCCTAAATTCATCTTCTATAAGTAGTAATATTTTTTTGGCCACGGCCCTCTCCTTCTTTCAAAATTATGGTTCTTTGCAGTTCTGTTTTCATAATTTAGCACTATCACTCAGCTTTGCCAAAAGTAACATATGCATGTTTGTATGTCAATTGACACTATTGTATTTCTTATAACAGATCTCACACCTATCTTTATCTTTCCAGTTGTTTTTAATAGACATATCCAGCCTGTCTCTTAAAATTGAATACATTAATTTTGGTCCCAAAGAAAGATCCTTATATTTTGGATTTTTAAATCTATCCACTTTTAATTTTAGTTTCTTCTTGGTTAAGAGATGTTTGGCAAGGATTGCCTTTTCTCTCTGATAAGAAACTATCAATTTCTTTACGTGTTCACTTCCCACCAGCATTGTACCGGCTCCTAGTTAATCAAGGAGGTAAAAGAGTTTAGCTCCCTTGAATGGATGGCAGCCCTCCCCTGTCCGGTATATGGGAGGTCAGGGCAGACTGTCCGTTATTACGGATTCTACAGCAACGCAACGAGGGGGAGGCTTAAAAAACAAGAGAGCCAGCTCCAGTTCCATATCATAGAAAATGAAAATCCCGGGGGCCTGAACAGGTCCTTATTATAAATAATTAAATAGCGGTATAGCTTATAGCCACCGAGATCGAAGAGACCAGAAGAAGGATAAACACCCTGGAGCACAAACTGATCCCCGACCTTCAGAAGACCATCAAATTCATCATCATGAAGCTGGATGAGAATGAAAGGGCCGGAACAGTCAGACTAATAAAGGTCAAGGACATTGCCAGAAGTCATTGATTCATAATTTCAAAAAGAATTATAATCATTCCTATTTTATTAAATAAGTCAAATACCTGGGCCTGACTATTGGAATGTTTTTATACTTTTTTAGTTTTAGAAGATGCCTATCACCAGATACTATTAAACTAGCATCTCCAGAAACAGCACATTCAAGGATCCTATTATCAGATTCCCTTTCTTTTATAACATTAAACTTAATACCTGGTCTTATATTTTCACTAATATCCGATAGCCTCCTCACGAATTTATCTATGTTATGTTCAGGCCATTTAAACTTTTCCCTTAATATTCTTACTGTTTCTGTGATTATTTCAGCTGATGTGATCAGGATTATTTCATTTTTCAAAGCCATATCCAGAATCTTTCCGGGTATACCTTTAAAAAGAAGCGCAGAAATATATACATTTGAATCAAAAACGATCCTCAGCATTAAATTATTTAAGACCCTTCTTCGTTTAAGATTTTATAGAGTTCTTCTTCATCTTTTATTCTGAATCTTTTTGCTGTTTCTTTCCCAAAACTAAAGAGGTCTCTCCATTCTCTTTCAGCAAGAGACTCTTTATAGGTCTTAAACATATCCTTAAATAGCTCACTCCGGCTCTTGTCTTCAGTTTTAGCCATGTTATCCAATTCCTGAGCTATTTCTGGAGGTACAGACAGACTCAATACTTTACTTTTTCTACTCAAACTCATCACCTATAATTCGTTATTACATAGTATTACACTATTAAATATTATCATAAATCTAGGATCTTTCAAGCGTTTTCCCCTTGTATCAGGGATTAATCATCTTTCCCCTATTTTACTCCAAATACCTGCTAAATTGGGATCATTTTAATATTAATTTCTGGACCATTTTCCAAATCAAGGTTTTAAGAGTAAAAATTCTACTGATTTTTGTGTTTTGGGGTGCCTAAAATATCTTCATCTATGATAGTATTGAGGCAATTGTGTGGTTGGTTTTTTAAAATACTAAGACGAAAGGGGTGTTATATCGGAATTGGTGGAATTGTTGCAATTGATGGAACCAGTGGAAGAGGATTACGGGTAGTGTGAAATCCTGCCTTTATCAAATCTATTAAGTAGATCTTTGTCTTTACTCTCTTGTCTTTAATATTTCTTATGCGGAAGATATTGAAGATATTCACACAGGTAAAGAGCAGCAGCAGAAATACTATTATTGCATTACTGCTGTGTCTGTATATATGATCTGCATTCCATGTATTTACCGTTTCACCTGCAACATTGATTTTCAATCTGCCACCTTGAATGGCAGACACGTATAGTATTTTTTAAATTAACCAAATATTCTGATTCGGGACAGGGCAGATTTGCAGGTCCACATCCAATTTGCCCTGTTCAGCTTATCTTCAAAACTCTTGCCATCCTTTGCGTAAATTTCTATACCTACGCCTCTTGTCTCCTCTATGTCCATATTGTCAGTGACCCTTGTAATAGTTGAAACCGATGGAATTTTCTTTTTTAAATTATTAAGTGATATCGTTTGAGATAAGCTGTTTAGGGACCCCAGATTGGTAAAATGCATAACAGTTATTGTAGCTACAATCTTTGTCGTAGGAATTTGTGGTTTAAGTCTCTTGTGCATTTAACAAATGAAAAATACCTTGAGCAAAAGACAGGAAACAAAAACTTTATCTTGCATAACAGTAAAATTTGAGCTAATATATAATTATACAAAAACACAAAAACATAATTAAAAAATTGGAAACAGGATGGACTTATTAAATATTAAGGAAAAAATTAATAAAATTAGATGCATGGCAGATAGAGTTAAATACAGCAGGGAAAAACATTTCTACCAGATAGTTTTTGGACTGCTTGTCTTTATGGCAGCAATATTCTCTATAGTCTTTATCAACCAGAGAACGGATATAAAGAGGAAAGAAAATATCCTTGAGAGTTATTACTCAAATTCTGAAAGCAGTGGTATATATGAAAAATTTAGTCTGGACACATACTATAACAACAGTGATGGCAATGACGATGGAATAGTAAATTTTGCAGATGAGAAAGTAAATTTTGACAATGATAAAGTTGAAAATTTAAAAAACAATAATGCTGCCATAAAAGTTTATATATGCGGACAGGTATTAAACCCCAGCGTATATGAGGTAGAAGAAGGGTTAAGAATCATAGATGTCATAGACCTTGCCGGCGGAGCTTCAGGAGAAGCCTGTCTGGAAATAATAAATTTAGCAGGAGAAGTGTTTGATGGCCAGAGAATATATATCCCATCCAGGGAAGAAGTTGGGGAAAACAGCGGTTCATTTTTATCAAGTGATAATTATTACAATGGCGATGCAGATAGCATATTTGTGGCCAACAGAATTGTAAATATAAATTATGCCGGTAAAAGGGAATTGGAATCTTTACCGGGAATCGGCCCTATAACTGCCCAGAGCATAATTGACTACAGAACTAAATGCGGTCTTTTTAAAAATAAAGAGGATTTAAAGAAAGTAAGCGGCATAGGAGAAAAAAAGTATGAAAAAATTAAAGAGCTGATACGTGTTTAGTATAAAATATTATTATTTATTGTGGGCCGTTGGATTGACTGCAGGCTCTTATATTGGCAGCAAATATCCTGCTGGTATTTATTTAAATGTCTTTTATGCACTTTTTACTATAATTTTAATGTCAGTATCAGGGTTTTTTACAGTAAAGAAGTTTTTACATAAAAGTGCAGAAGATAGCCTTAATTATGATAATAGAAAAATTTTGACTGCAGTTATTATAGTTGTTTCGTTTTTTGCCTTTTTACTTATAGGGTGTGTAAACTTTAGTGCGTACAATTACAGGGAAAGCAAAAATATATTTTATTTAATAGAAAAACATAAAGGCAGCAGCAGGCAAAATATAATTTTAGATGGAAGAGTTGCCAGCTATCCAAAATACAGCTATGGAAATTTATATTTTCTGCTTGAAGCTGACAGGGCCCTGATTGTAAGAGGAGACAAGGATACAAGCACAACCTTTAAAGCGGATGGCCACATTAAGGTAAAAATAAAAAATTGTGATCCCGGGTTCCTTTTAAGGGATGATTACATCAGAGTGGATGGTTACATAAACCTCAGCAAAGATACTTATTTAAAAAATTCAGACAAGCTTATTTTTGTATCAGAAGTAAGTAATGTTGAAAAAATTATGCCTGATAACTTTGTTTATACAATATTCAGACTTAGAGGCAGAGTGTATAAGTATTTGGAAAATGTTTATTTTAGAAGCCTTAATTATGAAAGTGCATCTATTGCAGAGGCGCTTGTTTTGGGAAATAAGAGCGACGTTCCCGGCTACGTGCTGGAAAATTTTAAAAAAAGCGGGGTATTTCACCTTCTGGCTATTTCAGGACTGCATATTTCTATTCTATTATATTTTATTAATTGGATTTTTAGAAAAATTAATTTTTTTACTTTTTCGTTCTGGCTGATATTTATATTCCTGCTGATTTATAATTTTTTGGTTGGAGAGAAAGCAAGCATGCAGAGAGCCACCATTATGTTTGTTTTTGTAATCCTTGCAGGTATGTGGGGCAGGGAATATAGCCAGAGAATAGTTTTATATTTTACATATATTGCGATGATTTTATCAAATCCTTCTTTTTTTTATGATTTAGGATTCTGGCTGTCTTTCAGTTCTATGGCAGCAATAATTTTTGTAAGCCCGGTATTGCTAAAATTTTTAAGTAAAATATTTCCAAAATTTAAAATAAAGGAAAGTTATGTAGCAAGAATGGTTGTTTTAACTATTTCTGTGCAGGCAGTGTTAACGCCAACTGTAAGCTATTTTTTTGGCGGCGTATCAACAGTAGCGGTAGCGGCCAATCTTATAATAATACCTGCATTTTATGCAGCACTGCTGCTATTGTTTGTATCTTCAGTATTTAGCATGATATGGATGCCATTGGGTGCTTTTATTTTAAAGCCAGCTTCAATATTTATAAATTATATCCTGCGGGTAACTGCTTTCCTTGGAAAACTGGATTTTAGTTTCCTTAGTCTTGGCCATTTTCACATGAAGTATGTAATAATATATTACGCCGTGTTACTGGCGGCATTGTGTGTGCTAAAAAAATATCTAAGCAGGTCAAATTCATATGACCAAAAAAAAGAAAAAGCAATTATTGGATGAAAAGTGCATAAATGTTAAAATCAGTAATAGTATGAGTAAAGTCGGCAAAACCAAAAAAAATTTAAATTTAGACAGTTTGGAACCCTGCTATTTATATATCAGCAAAAGCAGCGCTGCCTTAAATGACATAATTGGAAGCGTAAAGAAGTTTTTAAAAGGTAAAATTAACTTTGACGCTGACTTTAGAAGTTTTGATGCGCTGGATGAAATCAATGAAGAGGATTTTAATAATTTTGTAAGCATGCCTTCTTTCTTCTCAACTAAAAAAATTGTAGTAATTAAAAATATAGATCACCTGACTTCGCGTTTACTAAAGATGCTGACCGGTCTTCTCTTATCGGCAAACAGTAAAGATACCGGCATTGTTTTTATTATTACAGCTTCAAAGGATAAGCTTAATTCCAAATTTATTGATGCTGTGAAAAAAGTTGGCCAGATTAAAAAACTTAAGCCACCTTTAAGTGATGATCTTAGAAAATGGGTAAGGGAAAAATCGGAATTAGACGGCATTAAATTTACTGATAGGGCAATTACTGTTTTAACGGAAAGTGTAAACTTTGAATCCAGCTTGCTTAAAGCAGAGTATGAAAAACTTTGTACATACATAATTTCTGAAAAGGAAAAAATTATTGATGAAAAGATAGTAAAATCGCTTGTAAACAGTATTAATCCATCCAATATTTTTGATCTTGTTGATTACCTTGGCAGCAGGAGCAGGGGCAATGCCCTAAAAGCATTAAAAGCTATTTCAGATAAGAATGAAAATTTAATAGGAATAGTAAAATTGATACACAGGATGTTTAAGTGTTTTTTGTATATTAAATCAGATGGCGGAATTGAGCTCGCCAGAAGCTATACAGGAAATAAAATAAATGCGCCAACTTATTTTGTAAGAAAAATTGTGGACAAGTACGCAGGATATAGCAGGAATTATTCAGAAGCAGAAATAATAAAAGTCTTTGAAATTCTGAATACATATGACATTAATTTTAGAAAAGGTGAAATAGAAGATAAAAAGTTAACGCAAAAACTAATCTTAGAAATAATTAATGTAAATATATCTTCTTGAGTTAATTTAATAAAACTTTATTTGGATTTTACTGAGTTAAGAAATTTTGCGGCTTTTGATTTTTTATTGGCAGCAAAATTTTTATGAACTGCGCTTTTCTTTGCTGCACTGTCTAATACATTAAAAAGTGTGCTTAAATTTTTCTCAGCTTCTTCTATATTATTGCTTTTTTCTACAGACTGGATGAATTTTTTAGTTTCTGTTTTGATCTTGCTTTTTGCTATTTTATTTTTTAATTCTCTTTTTTTATTTTGTCTGTCCCTTTTTTTCTGTGACTTAATATTTGGCATAAATTTATTATCCTCCAAGTTAAGATTTTTTAACAAGGGCTAATTCTATCATTTTTTTTAAAAAATAAAAATATTTATTATAATTATGCAAACTTAGATTTTGGGGTATGCTTTTTGGTGTATATTAAAAATATAAATTAAAGTAAAATTAAAACAAAAATAAATAAGTTATGGAAAAAGACCGCTTAATTTTGAGAAAAAATATTTTTAGCGCTACCGTGCTGGTAATTGTTGCCATACTGCTGTCAAAAATATCAGGGCTGGCAAGGGATCAGATAATGGCTGGTTATTTTGGGATCAGCTACGAAACAGATGCTTTCACGTGGGCATATTTTATCCCCAACCTTTTCAGAGTATTATTTGCGGAATCATTGATTGTTGCTGCTTTTATTCCCATTTACTCTTCATATCTGAAGAGGAATGAAAAAGATGAACTTAAAGTATTCGTAAATTCAGTTATAAATATATTTGCAGCAGCTTTTTTTATTATTTCCGTGGCTATATTTATCTTTTCTCCTGAAATTGGGGTTTTGCTTTCAAAAGTAGCAAATTACCAGCTAGATGTAGCTAAATTTACATTTATGAACAGGATTATGATATTTTCTCTAATTACCCTTAGCCTCTCAGGTTTAGTCACAGGAGTTTTAAATTCCCACAATATTTTTACTGTTCCCTCCATCGCACCTTTTGTTATGAATATTGTTACAATTGTTTTTGTTCTGCTATTTTATTCTAAACTTGGAATTGCAAGTATGGCTGTTGGGGTTATTGCAGGTTCTGTGTTCCATCTATCAATACAGATTCCGCAGTTTAGAGCTTGTGGTATAAAATATAAATTTAAAATAGATCTAAAACATAAGGCTGTAAAAGAGATATTTTCATTAATGTTTCCAATACTGCTCAGTCTTGGAGCAGTTCAGCTTAATAACAGTGTTGATAATTTTTTTGCTTTAAATTTAGGTGGAGGAAATACAACTGCTCTTACTCTTTCATGGAGGGTTGCCAATTTGCCGCTCGGGGTATTCTCGGTAGCAATCATAACTGTGCTTTATCCTTTAATTTCAAGGCAGGCAGCTGGAAATGATGTAGGGGGCATGAAAAAAAGTTTTTCACTGGGGGTAAGGGAAATTGGATATGTTATGGTGCCCTCAACTATTGGGCTTGTAATTTTAAGTTATCCCATAATTAAAGTTTTATTCGAACATTATATGTTTGGCCCTTCTGATACAGAAAAAGTAGCATATATTTTAGTGTTCCATTCGCTTGGCCTTTTGTCTTTTGGCTTACTTATGATTTTAAACAGGGTTTTTTATGCTTTTAAAAATGTAAAAACACCACTAAAAGTAGCACTTATTTCTATTGTAGTAAATTTTGTTTTAGATTGGATTCTAATAAGATTTATGGATGTTGGAGGGCTTGCGCTGTCCACGTCTCTTGTTGCAATATGCAATGTATTTATTCTTATTACTATCTTAAGAAAAAAAGTGGGTAGCCTGGGAGGAAAAAGAATAATTAAATCTTACAGTAAAATTTTCCTGGCATCTGCCGTAATGGGCACTGTTGTGTATTTTTTGTGGAGCTGGATTTCATGCTTTGCTTACCAAAGCTTACCAGCGCTTATTTTCTCACTGCTTACCGTAATTATACTTGGAGCAGGCATCTATATTTTATGCACCGTTTGGTTTAGAATGGAAGAGATAAAATTTGTGGCTGACCTGCTTAAGAATTTAAGGAAAAAATTCATGTAAGGTAAAGAATAATTATTGGTAGTAATAAAATTATTATTAAATTAATCAAGGCTTATGATTGAAAATAAATTAATTAGAAATTTTTCTATAATTGCTCACATAGATCATGGGAAATCCACGCTTGCAGACAGGATACTGGAATTGACTCAAACTGTGAATCCAAGGGAGATGCTTGACCAGTATCTTGATGACATGGATCTTGAGAGAGAGCGTGGGATAACTATTAAATCACATGCTGTAAGGGTGATACATAACTGCAGAATTGATGGAAATAAATATATTTTCAACCTGATAGATACCCCCGGCCATGTTGATTTTAGTTATGAGGTTTCAAGGAGTCTTGCTGCATGCGAAGGCGCAGTTTTAGTTGTTGATGCCACTCAGGGCATACAGGCGCAGACGCTTGCGAATGTCTACCTGGCGCTTGACAATAAATTAAAAATTATTCCGGTTATAAATAAAATAGATTTAAAGAGTGCAAGACCGGATGAAGTAAGCGAAGAGATAAGCAAGATACTTGCAATTGAAAAAGACAGTATCCTGCAAATTAGCGCAAAAACCGGACAAGGCGTAAATGAAATACTTGACAGGATAGTTACCGAGATCCCTCCGCCAAAAGGTGATCTTAAAGGTCCTCTCCAGGCTTTGATTTTTGACTCACAATATGATCCCTACAGAGGTGTTGTGGTCCTGATAAGAGTAGTAAATGGTTACATAAATAAAGGTATGAAAATTAAATTTATTGCTGAAAATGTAGTTACATATGTTGAAGAAGTTGGGATACTTGCCACGAAGAAAATAAAAAAGGAAAAGTTAGCCGTTGGAGAAGTAGGATACATGATTACCGGTATTAAGGAAACAAGCCATATCACAGTCGGAGATACGGTAACTTCTTATGAAAACCCAGCCACAAAAAGCCTCCCGGGCTACAGTAAGCCCAAATCTATGGTTTACTGCGGACTGTTTCCGATTGAAGGGGGAGATTATGAGAATTTAAGAGATGCGCTGGGCAAGCTTTTGCTAAGTGACTCATCACTTAATTTTACGCCAGAAGTGTCATCCGCGCTCGGGTTTGGGTTTAGATGTGGTTTCTTAGGCTTGCTGCATATGGAGATAGTAAAGGAAAGGCTTGAAAGGGAATATGACCTGAGACTGGTGACCACTGCACCCAATGTTGCATATAAAGTTACAAAGAGTGATGGAAGCGTGATAGAAGTTAAAAGACCCAATGATTTCCCCTCACAGGAAAGAATTTTAAAAATTGAGGAACCTTATGTGGCAGCTACTGTTATTACTCCTAAAAATTATATTGGAGAAGTTATGAAACTTGCAGATCAGAAAAGAGGTAATTTTGTAGATATGCAGTATATTTCAACTGATAGGGTGGAAATAAAATATAAGATGCCTCTTTCTGAAATAATTGTAGATTTTTTTAATCTTTTAAAATCTGTTACTTCAGGGTTTGCTTCTCTGGATTATGAATTTTCGGAATACAGACCTTCAGATTTAGTAAAACTGGATATATTGGTGGCAGGAGAAAAAGTAGAAGAGATGTCAGTTATTACTCATAGGGACAGAGCTTATTATCTTGGAAGAGAACTTGTAAAGGAATTGAGAAAACAAATACCAAGGCACCTTTTTGAAGTTGCCGTGCAGGCTTCTATCGGGAAGAAAGTAATTGCAAGAGAGAGTGTGGCTGCATTTAGAAAGGATGTTATTGCCAAACTTTATGGGGGCGATGTTACAAGAAAGAGGAAGCTTTTAGAAAAACAAAAAAAAGGAAAGAAAAGAATGAAAAAAATTGGGAAAGTCGAGATCCCAAGTGAAGTATTTGCAAGTTTTTACAGGCTGGATACCAGAAAATAGTTTTTTTAAATATATTCTATATTATGCTATTATTTTCTACAGCACTTGCCTTATTTTTGACAAAGTTGCTGTTTTTTAACTGGCAGGTGCGTACAGGGAGAAAGTCATATAATATAAATAAAAAATAATGACAGTGGAAAGGGGATTTTAAATGAAAAAAGTAATTGCGCTGATTTTTATTTTGCTTATGGTGCTATTTTCTGTTAGTGGCTGCAGGTCTGCCAGCCAGAAGATTGCTGAAAAAGTTGTAGAGGAAGCAGTGGAGAAGGCAGCTGAGCGTGAAGGTGAAGATGTAGAGGTTGATTACAGCGAAGATAAAGTGACAATTAAAACTGATGAGGGCGAAGTTACTATTGGGAAAGAAGCGGAACTTCCGGATGGGTTTCCTGGCGAAGTGCCGGTTCACTCTGATTTGCAGATAGCAACTTCATTTAAGGATACAAGTGATGAAAAGGCAAATTTTTCGGTTAGTGGAACATACAATGGATCAGGGGAAGATTTATTTAACTGGTATAAAGATAAATTAAGCGGCTGGAATGTAGAAAATGAATTCTCTGCTGATATGGGAGACGAAGGCAAGTCTTTCAGTTTTGTCGCAAGCAATGATAAATATGAGGTAAGTGTTATCATAATGGAATCCGAAGATGAGGCTACTGCTTTAATCCTTACTGTTGCTGAAAAATAACATTGAAGCAAAAGCTGTTGCGTGCATATATTGATGCAGGTATATTATAGATATATTATTACTCATACACTACCTGGTTTATCTTACGTGTAGGCAGAACATAAGTGTGTGGAAGCATAAGGTATTGATCTGCCAATTGTAAAACCTTGCCAAGCTAAGGCAGAAATCTCTGGCATAAACAAAGTCCTGCCGGATTCTGCCACTGTCCTGGATTTTCCATAAAACCTTAAGGAATTTCACGGAAAATCATCTAAATAAAAAATTCTAATAGATATTGTAACAAGTTAGTAATTATAATATAATGCCATAATATATTTTTAGATTTTGTAATCAATTAAAATGGCAAAACACAAAAGGAGGGGTTTTACATTGAATAGTGACATAAAAATAGCTCAAGCCGCAAACATGAAGCACATAAGGGAAATTGCAGAGGAAGTAGGTTTAAGCGAAGAATATTTGGAGCTGTATGGAAATTACAAGGCAAAAGTGAAGCTTGAGGTTCTGGAAAATTTTAAAGGCAGACCAGACGGGAAGTATGTTGACGTTACTGCTATTACGCCTACTCCGCTTGGAGAGGGGAAAACTGTAACTACCATAGGACTTAGTATGGCTTTAAACAAAATCGGCAAAAAGGCTGTGACATGCATAAGGCAGCCATCACTTGGACCAGTGTTTGGCATAAAGGGAGGCGCTGCTGGAGGCGGATACTCACAGGTTCTTCCGATGGAAGATTTTAATCTCCATCTCACAGGTGATACGCATGCTGTCGGCATGGCTCATAACCTTTTAGCTGCTTTTATGGATACACACATTATGAAAGGAAACGATCTTAATATTGATCCATTCAGCATAACCTTAAATAGAGTTGTAGATATCAGCGATAGAGCGCTGAGAAACATAGTTGTAGGTTTGGGAGGACCACTAAATGGTGTTCCGAGAGAAACAGGTTATGATATTACGGTAGCATCTGAGGTAATGGCAATACTTGCACTTACTACAAGCCTTAAAGATTTAAGACAAAGATTAGGCAAAATAGTAATTGGCTCTACATATGATGGAAAAGCAGTTACTGCAGAAGACTTAAAATGCGCAGGTGCTATGGCAGTACTTTTAAAAGATGCTATAAAACCTAATTTGCTTCAGACAATTGAGCATACTCCATGTCTTGTTCACACTGGCCCTTTTGCAAATATTGCCCATGGGAACAGTTCAATTCTGGCAGACCAGATAGCAATAAAATTAGGGGATTTTGTAGTTACTGAAAGTGGATTTGGTGCAGATTGCGGAGCAGAGAAGTTTATGGATATCAAGTGCAGATACAGCGGGCTTAAGCCAAATGCGGTAGTGATTGTTTGTACGGTAAGAGCACTAAAAATGCACGGAGGAGGATTTGAGTTTATTCCCGGAAAGGGCGTGGATAAGGAATTAATGAACAAACCTAACGTTGAAGCAGTTGAAAAAGGCTGCGAAAATTTGGAAAAGATGATAGAAAACATGAAGCTCTTCGGCATTCCTGTTGTAGTGGCTATAAATGAATTTAGTACTGATTCAGAGGAAGAAATAAAGGTGATAGAGAAAAGCGCTAAGGCAGCAGGTGCAGAAGATGCAGTTGTAAGCAATGTTTGGTTAAAAGGTGGAGAAGGCGGGCTGGAGCTTGCTGAGGCAGTTGCAAGAGCAGCTGAAAGACCTTCACAGTTTAAGTTCCTTTATCCGCTTGATTGGCCCATTAAGAAAAAAATTGAAATTATTGCTGATAAAATTTATGGAGCAGATGGCATAAATTATTCTGCTGAAGCTGAAAAGAAGATAGATTTATATACCAGGCAGGGATTTGACAAGCTGCCGATATGTATGGCAAAAACACATCTTTCCTTAAGCCATGATCCTAATTTGAAGGGAAGACCAAGAGGGTTTACAGT
>CAYMPQ010000003.1:10019-45307 GCA_964392345.1 uncultured Actinomycetota bacterium | reverse complement strand
TATATTTTTAGCTTTAAGCTCCAGCTGATTTTTTGCGCCAAATAAAATATCCTTTCGGTCATTAATACCATCGCTGTCTGCATCACTTGTACATCCCATACTATCTAAATCTATTACCCTGTATCTCGGGAGTTCATTTGAAAGAGCAGTTGGCGCTGCATATTCCTTCTTAAAAGAAAATTCTCTTATGCTAATGACTGCAGCAAGGACCGCGAGCAGTATTATTATTACAATTAAAAAGTGTTTAATATTAAGTCTTTTGCTGTGCTTATCCAAATTTCAAAAAATTACTTGCTTAAATTATTGCTTGCCAAATTATTTTGTCATTAAATATTCCAAAAACTTATTGCCGGTTATTTCAAAACTAAATATATAAATTTCTACATTTAATATCCTTAGGATAGCTGCTGCCAGCATCATTAAAACAATAACAGTAAAAAAACTAATATAAATATAATGAAACTTATGGAAAACAATGGAATTGGTGCCATCATCAGCATCGCCTCTGCCATTTTCTTTACTACTTTTTAAAAACTGAATAATTATGAGTCTGAATATATTGACTGCTAAAAATATAAAAGATATGCCGGCTAAAATTAGAACTGCCAGATTAGAAATATCCATTTCCAATAAGTTCCACTCTCTAAAATATATGACAAGGAACTCAATATAATAAAACCATGAAAGTAAGATTATTATAAGATTAATACTCAGATAAGTATTGCTGCGTAAAAATCCTCTTATGCCAGATTCAGAATCACTTCCTTTGCCCTTTTCTATGTTAACTGCAATGCTATACGCAGGGAAAAAACTAACTGCCAATACTGACAAGTTTACAATATTCAGCCACTGCACAGTTTCTATGTTTACGAAGCCAGCAGACAATGCGCCATAATTTAACAGGTAAATGCCATTGAATGATAAAAAAATAAATGAAAATATCCTTCTTGTGCTTGTAGTCCTAACAGCACCTATGTTGCCAGAAACCATGCAAACAAAGGAAAGCGCCACAAATACTGCGGCTATATAAATATTACAATTTTCCTTAATATAAAAAATTACTTCATTTAGCTTCCCCAGTAAAAAAATACCTGCGGGAAAATATAAAAACCATACAACTGGCATGGAGGAGTACTCACACCTTCGCATTAATTTTAAATACGGACCCTGAAATGGAAATAAGAATAAGTACAAATAAATAGCAACTCCCAGAATTATAATACCAGCTACAGTGATAGGATTCAGCAACGTTTCAGATTCTACAATTTGCCTAAAATTTTTAAAATCCGTTGAACCATATATTACAGAGAACCCGAAAAAAATCATGGTAACTGCCAGAGATGAGCTCATAAAAAATCTTAATATATGCTTTGCACCAGTGCCCCACCTTGTATTTAAACTGGTTACCAGCTGAAAAATTGAAATCAAAAATGCACACAGGCTTAAAAATACTAAAAGGAAATTCCTGGAAATTATTATAAAAATAATACAACACACAGAGAGCAGCAGTAAAATCAGTATCTTTATAAAGTGTTCGTTTTCTATATTGTTGGCAGAAACAAAAAATAGTATGTTTAAAGCGCCGAATAAAATAATTGTTATCTCAATTACCTGTAAAATTTCAAAGGATACCAGATGGCTTGAAAAGTTTCCAAGAGCTGCAAAGTTATAAATATTTGCAAGCAGCGCTGCCAGCAAAGATGCTGCAGCCAAAATAATTGTAAACTTTTTTATCCATCTTTTTTTGGATATTCCAAAAAATATCATTATAACTATAGCAATGGACAGCACTATAATGCTGCAAAATGGGTTTGTCTTACTAAAAATTGAAAATATCAAATTTCTAACTCCTGCCAGTATTTTTTTTACGCATTATTTGTTTTTTAAAATTAATATTTAATTTATAAATCATCTTCTCCCCACCAGTTACTCTTGCTTAGTTCAAACAGCCTAAAATTATTTACAACACTTATGTTGTCCGGGTTACTGCTTAAATTGTTAAAACTTGAATAACTGTAAAAAATCATACAAAACATGAGCAAATACAAAGGAACCATCCCTAAAAAAATAAAAACTATTACCCATGTTGTATCTTGATATAAAAAATAGGAAAAGCTTAAAAAATTAACCATGGAAGATACAATTATAAGCTGGAGTGAAATTAAAATAGATACAATATCCACCCTATATAGCACCCCAAATAAACCCAGTAAAAATAATAAAAAACTAAAACAAAAAACAAGCTGGAGGCTCACTTTTCTACTCCTCTCTACTCATATCAAAAATAAGAATAAACCATAATGTAGAAATAAATAATACAGAAATTAAAATTATAACAGGGATAATATAACTTGTCTGCAGCTCCTTCACAGCATTCGCTAAACTCATAACTGGTACTGCCTCATTTTTTATACACCCGGAGAAAAAATCAAAAGCATATTTATAAAATAAATAACTAATTCCAAGACATATTATTAGTGGCAAAACCAACCTTAAAACTTTACCTGCAAATTTGTCTTTTATTGCCATAGACTCCTCAGCTGAAAGCTTTTCCTTCAGATAAAATTCTATGTGAGCTGTATATAAATAAAACAAAACAAAAAAACTTATAACAACTAAGCCTACAGCAAAGGACAAAATTCCTGAATAAAATGAAAGGCTTAGAGTGCCAGAAAATAAAAATACTAAAAATAAAAACAGCATTCTTTTTTTATTTTCAAGTATAAACAAGGATAACAGGGAAAATATAAAAATCCCCGATATGCTAATGTAATGCATTATATTTATAACAATAGAGCTTTGCATAATTTATTGTCACCTCAGCCAGAAATCCCTCAAATTGTGATCAGCCTGTTTTGCCAAATCCAATTTCTCAAGCTTAAGATTTTCCGCATTGTACTCTGCAAGCTGGTATTTATATGACATTTCAATTGCACCTAGCTCGCAAATTTCAACACAATTCCCACAAAAAATACATTTACTTAAATCCAGACAAAACTCCTTTAGGCTCTCCCTGCCATCATTGTCAATAATTTTTTCAACTTTTATGCAATTTTGCGGACAAATTTTTTCACACCGGCCGCATCCATTACAAATAACTTTAAGAGTGTCCATATCCAGCTTTAACCTTGGGAGACCTTTACTAACCTCGTGTATAATCATTTTTTCCTTCGGATAGATTATAGTTCTTGTTCTTCTAAATATATTACCAAAGCTTATAAAAAAATCCTTTATAATCCTAGCCATCTCTTATTCATTTATAATAAATAACAAATTAAATAAAATTAAATACGTTTCTACACATAAGAAACCCCAATGTCAGTACAAAATTAATTATGGAAATTGGAATTAAAAATCCCCAGTTAATATTAGACAAATATACATAATCATCAAAATCTGAAGTAGCTTTATCTAAAAGCAGGAACATTACAAAAATAATGTAAAATTTTAGAATCAGTGCTACCTCACCTCTTATAAAATATATATTATGCCATCCACCTAAATAAAGAATAATTAAAGTAATTATAAGAAAAAAAAGCCTTGAGTAGTCCGACAGTCTGCTTATTGCTTTCCCAAATCCGCCGCCTTCCTTATATGCATTATCTGAAAATATAAATAAATTCTTTTTATTTATGCCTGACAATTTAAACTGAAATATAATTGCAACAAAAACAACTAAAAAACCAATCGGCTGATAAACTATATTCCAGTGCTCATACTGTGAGTTTACTATTTCCTTTAGACTCATAGTTCTGTTAACCAATACTATACTTGTTGCACTAAATATAATAGGAATTAAAAAAGATAATGTCATGCCTATTTTCTTAGTCATCTTTGTAAACAAAAAATTATACGAGGTTCCCCCCCCACTGATGACATTTAATATTAAAATCAGGACATAAAAAAATATGCCATCAAATAAACCATAGTTTACACCTACCAAAACCAGATTCGGGGTAATAGGGACTACGCTCCACATTAAAAACGAAAACAAAAAAATAAAAACTTCCCAAATATTTATCTTATAATCCTTGGATAAATATTTAAAAAGTTTAACTGCAGGGTAGCTTAACCCCCCCATTTTTGTTGCTCTGTAACCTCTTTTAAGCTCTATTCTGGATGTAAATTTGCTATTAATGTATGAGCATATATACAAATTTACCCCCAAAATAACAACCATATAAATTACTTTTTTTAAAACAACCAGCATATAATCACCACTGCTAACCCATTATTTCACCAGTACTTATATCCAGACTTGCTAGAATTAAACTGGCGTCATCTATTTTGCTTTTATTAAGAATCTTTTCACATACAGCAAGGCTGTTTTTAGAAGGCCCTGCTACAACCAAAGATATAACTTCATTTTTTTCAACCTCAATATAAACTTTAAAAACTCCATGCGGACACTCCACGCTTGAAATCATAGTAGAGAATGGTAACTCTATATGGGAAACATTAATCATTTTTCTAACAACACCCATTGGCATTTTATTAATCGTTTGGTTTATTATCTTTATAGACTGGTATAATTCCCTAAACCTAATTAAAACTCTATCCAGGCAGTCTCCATATTTCCCTAAAGGAACTATAAATGATATATCTCTGTAAAAAAGAATGTCTCTTTCCTTGCGTAAATCACTTCTAACGCCAGAAGCTCTTAAATTTGGCCCTGAAAGTCCAAAGCTAACAGCCGCACTTTTATCTATGATCCCTTTATTTTTCAATTTTTCTACCGTCTGGCTGCTTCCTAAAATCATTCCTTCAATTACTTTTATATTTTTACTTAAAATCTCCATATCTTTTTTAATGTTACTTATCTCCCCTTCTTCTATATCCTTCACAACTCCGCCTATTCTTATAAAATTAGGAAAAATTCTGGAGTCTGTTACATGCTCTATGAGCCTTAAAATTCTTTCTTTTTCTATTAAAGCTAAATTATATGCTGCACTGCAGCCCAAAATCCAGCTCATGTTAACAATAAAACCTGTGTGATTTGAAATTCGAAACAATTCACAGACAAGCATCCTTATATGCTGGGCTCTTTTTGGTATCTTTAACTGAAGCAATTTTTCAAAGTTTATGCAAAAGCAAAGTTCTGGGAATATTGCTGCCTTGTAATCAAATCTTCCAATATAAGATATAAGCTTTAAAATATCAGAATTCCTATAAAAGCTGCTGGTGTCAAACTTGCTTATGCTTCTGTCAATGTAAATTTTATTTAACAAATCATCAGCACTCAAAGCATATATGTCAAAACCATCAAGCCCGTCAAAATTTTGGCTAAAAATTACAATATCAGAAAACCTTGATTTTAAATCATCCCTTTTCTTATAAAAATCAGAAGCTTCATAAAATTCGCCTGCTAAATTTACAATACCATTATATCTGCTTTCTGAAATTTGCCCGTTTAATTTCACTTTTACAAGTATGGAAAAATTATTTATATGGGATGATAAAATTATGAGCAAGAAATTCCTTCCTCTGCTCTCAAATAAAGCTATATTGCAAAGACTTTCCAGCTGAAACTCAGGATTGCCTTTGAGCTCTTTTAATACCTCATATAAATTCTCTTCAGAAACAGTGCACTCTACTTCTTCGCCTAATTTATGGACATTTTCAATTTTGTCCCTAAGATAAAACTTCAGGTTCCGTTCTATCTTCTCTGTAAACACTAATTTCGGAGCAGAATAAATTTTACTATAAATTTCATTTGCCATCTTTAAAAACACAAACTAAAAATATTTGCTAAATTTTATCCATAAGCCTTAAAATTGAATAAAGAAATGCTTCCGGTCTTGGAGGACACCCGGGGACATATACATCTATCTTTACTTTTTCTTTAAATTCTTCCAGCAGCTTGCTTTCAGCGCTGAATAAGTTTTCACTCAGCACACATTTTCCTACTGCAATCACCCACTTTGGACAGCTCATCCTTTCGTATAGGGCCACTACTCTTTCTATACCAATTTTATTGAAAAACCCCTGTACAACAAGAACATCTGCATCCTCAGGTAAATTTACAAAATTAATTCCAAACCTCTGAATGTCATATATTGGGCCATCTGCTGCATATATTTCCTGCCTGCAGCACCCAAATCCTGTTACAAGCAAGTTTAAGCTATTTTTACCGATATAACTCATTTTAATATCTTTTATTTGAAAATCTTAGACTTAACAATATATACAGAAGTTACTAATAAAAAAAATGAAAACCCCAAAATTAAAAACAAATCTCTGCCTGCCTGAAATTCCCAGGCTAGCCCCGAAACTAAAGCAATGAAAAAAATAGATAATATATTAAAAGTAAATAATAGGCTAAATATAAAAATGTTTTTCAGTAGATAAGGGTCTTTTTTCAAATATAACATGCCTCCTGATGCTCTTCTGGGACCATTGCCAGTAAGCTGCCCTGTAGTTATTTTTTCATTTACGGCACTGGTTTTATTATCTTTAGACTTACTTTTAACAATAAGGAATCTTGACAGCAAAAACATTAAAAAAAATATAAACAAAACTACAGCTGCAAATATTGCGAAAGCGGTGATGCTATTAATATAAGCAGCAATGGACTCCTCTGGCATATTAGTTTCCTATATTATGGTTGTTATTTTTGAATTTAAACTTTACCATAATTGTATTACTACTTCAATTGCTAACGCACCTCCTGAGAAAGTTAAATATTGTTATAAGTTCCAAATGCTTATATAATTAAAAAAAATCAATCTTTGTTATCGATGAGAATAAAAAAATCTTCAAAAAATATTGAAGCAATAAAAAATATTGGAATTTTTTGCTGGTCTGTAGCTGGAATTGTTATAATAGCTGCACTCTTTTTCTATATCATTTATTTACTAAAAATAGCAATCATCCCGCTTGCTATAGCAGCGGCCATAGCTTACCTTCTAACCCCATTGGTTGTACTTCTCCAAAAGAAGATGAGGAAGGTATTTGCAATAACTATAACTTACATTATTTTCCTCAGCTTAATATTTGTTGCATTCTTCTTTGTCATACCAATAATAATTGACCAATTTAAAGTATTTATAGATAAATTCCCTGCCTATCTTGAAAATCTGACGAACATTGCTAATAATTTCCTCCAAAATAGTGTTCTGGTTAAAAACATTGAAAATTTGCTTGGAAAAGAAGTGCTGCCTAAAGACACAAGCGCTGTAACCCAATATTTTATAAGCCGAATTAATCTTGAAGAGCTGGATATCTTTCAGAAAGCTACTACTTTTACAAAATCTATAATAAATATCGTTTTTAATTTTATAATAGGGCCGCTTTTAGGATTGTATATATTAAAAGATATAAATAAGACAAGGGCCACATTCATAAAAATAATTCCACCAAGATTTAAAACACAGGCCGCTGAAATATTAGATAGAATAAATAAAGTTGCCGGCAAATACATAAGGGGCCAGATACTCATATCTATCATTGTTGGATTTTTATGCACTGTAGTTTTACTTATCTTAAGGGTTGACTTTGCTGCTCTTCTGGGATTTACCGCAGGCCTGTTTAACCTTATTCCACTTCTCGGGCCTATTATAGGAGCAGTGCCTGCTGCACTGGTTGCCCTCTTCGTATCACCAATGAAAGCTCTTTTAGTTGTTTTACTTTTTATTGCTGTTCAGCAAATTGATAATTATCTAATATCTCCAAACGTTATGAGATACCAGATAGGAGTACACCCCGGCATTATAATTATCTCTCTAATAGCAGGTGGTGCTGTATTTGGTATGTGGGGACTGCTTCTGGCTGTGCCAACTGTTGCAGTTATTCAGGAAATACTAAGATATTTCTTACTTGAAAGAAGAAAAATAGCATCCTGATACACCTCTTTTAGGGGTTTATCCAGTTTTTGAGCTAACTTTCTACAGGATTCAAATTCAGGAGAAACAGTTACTTCTTTGCCGTGATAAATTCCTATCTTTACTTTTACTTCCCCATAAGGCAGTTTAACTTTTTTAATCTTCCGGGCAGCAGTGTACCTTTCTACTATTTCTCTTCTTATACCAAGTGTAGTTGTCTCACGGAATATCACACTTACAACTTCATGCTCTAATTTACTGTCACATATTGCACATAATTTAAAAGCCGGCCTATTTTTTTTCATATAGATAGGCTCTATCCATGCATCCAGAACCTTTGTCCTGTACAGCTTGTCCATTAAGTACCCTAAAATTTCAGGAGTACTGTCATCAATATTAGTAGAAAGTAAAATTAAATCTTCCCGACCCGACGTGCCTTTTTTACCATTTGTTTCTTCTTTAATGCTTCCTTTGGTGATTCTTAGAACATTTGGTATTCCCTCATTTTTTTTGCTGCCTGCCCCACAGCCAATTTTTTCAATATTTACTGGCGGCATAACTCCAAATTTCCTGACAAGTGCTTTAAGTATTGCCGCACCTGTAGGTGTAGTTACTTCAAAATCAAAACCCCCGCCATAGACTGGGCACCCTTTTAGTATTTCAAGAGTTGCAGGAGCTGGTATGGGCAATTTCCCATGCATGGTGCTGACAAAGCCACTGCCAAGCGGGACCTTGCTGCTGTAAATTGCATCTATTCCCAAACTTTTTATTCCTATTGCCGTACTTACAATATCAACTATGGAATCTACTGCTCCAACTTCATGAAAATGGATTTTATCTATATTGGTGCCATGAACTTTTGCTTCCGCTTCTGCAAGCACTTGAAAAATTTTCAGGGCAGTTTTTTTTACATCACTTTGCAAGCTGCTGCTGTCTATTATTCTTTTTATCTCTTTGTAATCCCTGCCCTCAGGCGAGCTTGTAATTTCTACATCGAATTTTTTTGCACTGATTGAGTTTATGCTAACGGCATTACAGCTAATGTTGTATCCGCCCAAATCCATTTTTTTTAATTCACTCTTCAAGAAATTTAGCTCCAGGCCAAGATCAATCAAAGCGCCTACTGTCATGTCTCCGCTTATTCCTGAAAAGCAATCTATATATAAAATATTCTTCATAATAAGAGGTTGCCTGTAATTACTCACACATCTGCAACAGTATTGCCAGGTATTATGCTGTTTTCTGTTTCTTAAATTACAATATATTCCCAATTTATTTACAATAGCATATTTTCTATAAAATTCTCAAGTAGCAGCACACCAAATAAAAACTGCAGCTATTGTAAAAATATGCTTTTTTGTGTATTTTTGGTTGTCTAAGCAAAAATAAAAATTTACATGCATGACTATAGAAATTTCAGGCAAACAAGCATTAATAATAAATAAGAACGGTGCAAAAATCATTAATTTAGAAAAAAAGATACATAAGTTAAAAAATATCTTAAAAGATATGGGGTCGGCAGTTATAGCCTTTTCGGGAGGAGTTGACAGCAGCCTGCTTGTAAAAATAGCTACAGGTACATTAGATAAAAACGTAATTGCAGTAACAGCAAAATCACCGCTGCTGCCAAAAAAAGAACTTGCCCTTGCAAAAAAAATGTCAAAAAGCCTGGGTTGCAGGCACATTATAGTTAACTCTAATGTATTAGAAATAAAAGAATTTTTAAATAATCCTAAAAACAGGTGCTACCTGTGCAAGAAGCAATTTTTTTTAAAACTGATTTTATTAAAAAATGAATACAACCTTAATTTTGTAATAGATGGGACAAATTTTGACGACCTTTATCTATACCGCCCGGGACTAAAAGCTGCAGAAGAGCTTGGCGTTAGAAGCCCGCTTGCCGAGTGCAGACTTTCAAAAGAAGAAATAAGAAAGTATTCCAAACTGGCAAAGCTTTCCTTCTGGGATAAGCCAGCGTCCTCATGCCTTGCAACAAGGATACCCTATGGAGAAAAAATTTCTAAATCCAGGCTTGAAAAAATTAGTGCAGCAGAAGAATATCTTCACTTTCTTGGCTTCAGCCATAACAGGGTAAGATGCTACTACCCAACGGCAAAAATAGAGGTACCAAAAAAAGAAATCCCTAAGATATTTCAACCTGATATAAGTGAAAAAATAATAAAAAAATTCAAAAAAATCGGGTTTAGGCATATAACAATAGATATTGAAGGTTACAGGACAGGAAGCATGAATGAATAATATAGCCTTTGCTTTCGCAGGATCAATGGTTTTTCAGCCAGTGCTTAATGCCCTATTTTAGCAAGAAAATCCTTGTTGTTTTTTGAAAAAATATCTCTAATCTCGTCTGCTTCAAGCCCGGCACCTTTTGCTATTTTTTCTTGAGAATCATTCAAAAAGAGATCTTTATGGCTATGAGAATCACTATTTATTAAAAATTTCACCCCTGCTTCTCTTCCTGATTTTACCACAATTCCATTTGTCAGGCTGTGTCCCACCCTTGAAGTTATCTCAACATATATGTCATTTTTTGCGGCAGCTTTTGCCTCCCTCTGTGAAAAAAGTCCGGGGTGCGCAAGCAAATCAACATATCTTGAATTCACTGCTTCCCAGTTAGTGCCTGCTTCAACTTCTTCTACTATGGTTTCTCCATGTACTACTACCAGCTTTGCACCAAGGTCTTTGGCATATTTTGCCATATCGTTTATGCTCTTTGCAGGAACATTTGTAAGTTCCACGCCAGGTATGGCAGTTATATCCCAATAATCCTCTGCCAGTTTGCAGTCCTTTTTTACTTTTTCAATTAAATAATCAAGGTTGGAATAACTTGCATGATCGGTTATCGCAATGCACTTATATCCTGCAGCAACTGCAAACCTTATTAATTCAATTGGACTGTTAATCCCATCAGACAAAAAAGTGTGAGTATGAAAATCATACACCATAAGAATTATCCCTTTCCATAGTGTTTAGTATATTAATTTACCAACAAAATTTTTTATAATTCTACCAATATAAATTGTAAAAAACTATAATTTTATTATATGTTATAGTAAACTTTACACAAAGTGTTTTTATAATTTTAGATTTAACATAAAACTCAAATAAATCGGAACCATATAGAATACGCAGGTTATGGCAAATGAAGATATAGAAAAATTTGTACTAGAGTTAAGCAGCGGCATTAGAAGAGAGGTCCTTCCTTATTTTGGCAACCAGAGCTCCAAACATATTTCTGGTAAAGCTATAGGAGGAGATTCTACTTTTTTGATAGATGATATATCAGAAACATACCTAAAAAAATATATAGAAGACAAAAATATTGATATTGCTTACTACTCTGAAGACAAAGGGCTAGTCAAATTTGGTTCTCCAAAAAATTTTTTAATAATAGACCCTATAGACGGAACCCGTGCTGCTGCTGCCGGACTTGAATCCAGTTGTATCTCAATTGCACTTTTCAAATACAAAGATGAGCCAAAAATGAAAGACCTAGAATTTGGCTGTGTTCAGGAAATAAAAACTGGAAAGATGTTTATTGCCAAAAAGGGGGAAGGAGTAAAAATTATTGATGGTGACAAAACCATGACACCTGCTCTTTCAAATAACACTGATATCAGGTCTCTTTTCTGGTCAGTCGGGCTGCGAGGCAGGCCTGCAGTTCCAATCATCGGCGTCCTGGAAGAATTAATTGATGCTTCCAATTTCAACGGCAGCGTTTTCTACCTTGGAAGTGCTTCCTTTTCCATGACAAGGATAGTGTCAGGGCAGCTTGATTGCTACATTGACATTGGCCACAGGCTCATAAGCGACTTCCCGGCTTTAGAAAAAAACTATGCAAGGGTTGGCCATGGAAGTATTATCAATAATTATCCATACGACATAGCTGCAAGCTATTTAATATTAAAGGAGAGCAAAGCTACCATAACCGATGCATACGGTAATGACCTGGATGAACACTGCCTGATGGGAATAGGCAAAAAATATCAGCTTTCCACAATAGCTTCATCAAGCGAAGACCTTCATTCTGTATTGCTTATGCTCATAGACAAAGGCTTTAATAAATTAGCGAATGATATAGACAGATATTTGCAAATAAAGTAGAGCAGCCGCAGGTCTTAAACAAACATCAATAAATAAAGACAATTAGGCACAGATGATTAACAATTTAATAGAAAAGATGGGATTTTCAATCTGCCACCAACTTCCCTCAAGAAGTTTAAATATAGGCAATCTTTATCTCCCTGTATGTTCAAGATGCAGCGGAATTTACATCGGCTTTACAGTATCAGCAATAATTTTATTTATAATGTTTAGGAAAAAAGAAAATAGCCTTCCGCCTGCCTATATTACAGTAATTTCATGCTTGTTTATATTCTCAACCGTGGCAAATGGGATCCTGTCATACCTGACTCCATTTAGTACAACTAACAATGCCAGGTTTATAACTGGTTTTTTATGCGGGGCTTCTGTTGCAATAATGCTTTATCCTATTTTTGTTTTTCAGTATTACAAAAAGTCAAAAAATATAAAAATACTGTCAAATCCTGTAAAATTTGTTGCATACCTTGTTATATTGATGATATTTATTGCTGCATCACTGGCAAGAATTAGTTTTTTAGATTATTTTTTTTATTACTTAACTGCTTTCTCAATTATATTTACATTCTACTTTGTAAATCTTGTAATAACCTTACTGGTGCCATTCTTTTCACAAAGAGCAGAGAAACTGCTGGGCAAGTACCTTGCCTTACCATCAGTTATATCTATTTCTATGCTGGCAATAGAGCTCTTCTTATCCTGCAGGTTTCATCAGTTCCTGCTTAAATTTTAAATTTTGAGATTTTAAAATAAATCAATAAATCCATAGCGGGAATATACAAATAAAGTAACTATTGCAGAAATTGCAGCACCCAATGTCACCTGCAGAATAGTATGCCTTTTGATTTTAACTCTTGCCCACCCAACTAAAATGGTTAGAAGCAGAAGAGTTAGCATCCATTTTCCAAACAAGACACAATAAGTTATAGTAACAAAAGTTACCCAGCTGGTATGAAAGCTTATTTTCCAGAAGTACGTTATAGCAGTTAAAATTACTGTGATGATTATGCTTGCTACAAATATAGACCTTAAAAATATATGTGCTTTTAGGATATATAAAACAAAATAACCAAGTATATAACAAATAATTGTTACAATTAGCGGCTTGATCCTGTTTTCCTTATTTGGAACATGCATGTCATCTACCATATTCTTTTTAAATAAAGAGAATATGTATAAATAAGGAATTAATGTCCCAAATAAAATACACAGAAAAGCCCATCCCAATGCACTCAGAGGATTTTTTATTACAGCAAGACAAATAATAATAAAAATAGGAATTGATATAAGTGACCCATCAAATACGCGGGATAATACTTTTGCAAATTTTTCCATATTTTTAAAATTCCAAGATTATGCTTACTTATAAGTTTATAAATATTTAAATGCACATTATAATCTAATTGCTTTAATTTTCAAAACTTTTTTATAAAATGTTTACCAAATTTTACAGAAACAAGCCTGAACCTTACACGCAAAACCATAAGTTTGACAAACCTTATGTGGTACAATATATTCTTATTATTAAAAGTTAGAAAAAAGGAGTAAAAAATAGATACACTAAGGATATACTGTGCCCAAATTAACCCAACTGTTGGTGATTTTGAAGGCAATTACAGTATTATTTCATCTCATATAGAAGAAGCAAAAAAAAGCAGGGCAGACATAATTGTATTCCCTGAATTATGTATTCCAGGCTACCCTCCGGAAGATCTGCTCCTGAACCCAGCTTTCATAAACAAAAATCTCTCATATTTAGAAAAAATAAAAAATCTTTCTACAAATATAGCTGTAGTAGTAGGTTTTGTTAATGCAGATAAAGAGAATAAGCTATATAACTCAGCGGCAATCCTCTATAACCAGGAAATTAAATCCATATATAATAAGCAGTTGCTGTCAAGCTACTCAGTGTTTGACGAAGAGAAATATTTTCAAAAAGGTGCTGAAAATTATATCTACAGGATAAAGTCTGTCCCTATAGGAATTAATATCTGCGAAGACATGTACTTTCCTTCAGGGCCTGCAAAGATACAATCTATTTTAGGGGGGGCAGAACTTATAATAAATATATCAGCTTCTCCCTACTACATTGGAAAAATTGAAGAAAGAGAAAAAATTTTATGTGCAAGAGCAGCAGACAACAGGGTAAACATCGCATATGTAAATTTAACAGGTGGCCAGGATGGATTAGTATTTGATGGCAACAGTTTAATTATAAACGAAAAGGGCAGTATTTTAGCCCGTGCAAAACCATTTCAGGAAGATGCGCTGATATACGATCTGGATACAAAGAAAATACAGGCATGCCGCCTTCAGGATACTAAACTTAAAAATCAAAAAATTAAAATGGAGCAGAGTTATGCCCCCCTGCCAGTTATAGATATAGATAATTATAAAAATACACAAAGGGGTGATTTACAAATAAAAGAAGGGTCAAATAAAAAAAAGAAGCTAAAATCCAGTAAATTTACAAATAAATATAGCCAGTACATATCCTGCAGAGAGGAGGAGACGCTTAAGGCACTTATTTTGGCTACACAGGATTACATCATAAAAAACGGGTTCAAAAAAGTGGTGTTAGGACTAAGTGGCGGCATTGATTCAGCGCTGATAGCAGTAATTGCAGTTTCTGCGATAGGCAAAAGCAATGTTGCAGCAATTATGATGCCTTCCATATATTCATCGCAGGAGAGCATTGCTGACGCAAGAAAACTTTCGTTAAATCTTGGTATTGCAAACATTACAATTCCAATATCTACTATCTACACCAGTTATATTGAGAATCTAAGAGAAATATTTAAATGCAAAGAGATAAATGTTACAAAAGAAAATATTCAGGCAAGAATCAGAGGTAATATTTTAATGGCAGCAGCAAACGAGAACAACTGGCTTGTTCTGTCAACAGGAAATAAAAGTGAGATAAGTGTTGGATACTGCACCCTGTATGGAGATATGGTAGGTGGATTTTCTCCCATCAATGATATTTACAAAACGGATGTTTATAATATCTGTAAATTTATCAATAAGAAATATTCTAACCTGATCCCGGAGAGAATACTTACAAAGGCTCCTTCTGCTGAGCTGAAACCAGGTCAAAAGGATGAGGACAAACTCCCGCCCTATAGCATATTGGACCGCATATTAAGGTCTTACATAGAAGATGAAAAGGATTATAGTTCTATTGTTAAAATGGGATTTGATGAAAAAATAGTAAAAGACGTAATATGTATGGTAGACTTCAATGAATACAAAAGGAGACAGGGAACTCCTGGAATTAAGCTTACCCAAAGAGCAGTCAGCAGAGAAAGAAAGTATCCTATTACCAATAAGTTCCGACTGGCTTAAAAGCTGCTGCTGTACAGAAAATGGTTAAAAATATGATTGAGATATTACTTTTTTCCAATAGTAACAAAAATATAGAAAAGATAAAAAAAATTATAGGAAGCAAAAATTTCAAATTATCTGCAAAAATAATAGCTAAAAAGTTTTCTACTGATTCTAAGCTGAATACTGTTTCAGAAGAGAAAATTTCCAAAAATACTAAGCTAATGATTTTAGATATAAGTGGCCAGGATATTTTTAAATTGCCAAATGTAAAATATCGACATGCAGCAATCCTCAATAATATGTCCAAAAACTGTGACATAGCAAAACTGATCATACTGTCTCCAAATCAAAAAGAGATCCTGTCCAGCAGTAAAACAAAGTTTGAAGATTTCATTTTTCAGTCCCAGCTTCAGGACGAGCTTTTAATGAGAATTAATCTTATGCTGGCCAGGCAAAAAATCCTGATGTCTAAAAACAGTATATCTGTAGAAGGGCTGGTATTAAATTTAGATAAATACGAGCTGTCCGTAAACGGAAAATTAGTAGAATTAACCTTTAAAGAGTATGAATTATTAAAATTTTTACTTCAAAATCAGAATAAAGTATTCTCCAGAAGCAAGCTTTTATCGAAGATATGGGGCTATGATTTTTATGGTGGCAGCAGGACGGTGGATGTTCATATAAGAAGGTTGCGATTCAAAATTGCCCCATATGACCTCATGATAAAAACAATCAGAAATGTAGGATACATATTCATCCCTAAAAATTAACACAGATTTAACATAGTTTTAAATTATTTCAGGCAAAATTGGTATATAATATTTTTACAGATTCTTAAAATATATTAGGACTAATGTAAGCAATTATAAAAAAGAGGGAGACGCAATGGAAAACAACGAAAAGATGAAAGAATATGTATTAAAGAAAGCTCACGACAACGACATAAAATTTATAAGGCTTTGGTTTACCGATGTTCAGGGTTTTCTCAAAAGCTTTGATATTACTGTTGAAGAATTAGAAGATGCATTATCTGAAGGCATGGGCTTTGATGGTTCATCAGTTGAAGGCTACTCCAGAATTGAAGAAAGTGATGTTATAGCTATGCCGGATCCTAACACCTTTCAAATATTTCCACATGACACTGATGGAAAAGGAGTAGCCAGAATGTTTTGTGACATATTGGAATCCGATGGTTCTCATTTTAAAGGCGACCCGAGATGGGTTTTAAAAAGAACATTAAAAAAAGCTAAAGAAGTGGGCTACACATTTTACGTAGGACCAGAACTTGAATATTTTTACTTCAAATCTGATAATGGCGTACCCGAGACATTAGATAGGGGTGGGTATTTCGATTTAACAACTTTAGACGTATCAAAGGATCTTAGAAGAGATACTGTTATTTTTCTTGAGGCTATGGGTATTGGTGTTGAATTTTCCCATCATGAAGTGGCCCCTTCGCAGCATGAAATTGACTTAAGATATACTGATGCTTTAACTATGGCTGATAGCGCTATGACCTACCGTATTATAGTTAAAGAGGTAGCTGCAAAACATGGAGTTTATGCAACTTTTATGCCAAAGCCCATCTTCGGTGAAAATGGAAGCGGAATGCATGTCCACCAGTCTCTCTTTAATGGTGACCGAAACACATTCTATGATCCTAAAGATAAATATAATTTATCACAAACTGCTAAATATTATATCGCAGGCTTACTAAAACACTGCAAAGAATTCGTCGCCGTAACAAATCAATGGGTTAATTCATATAAAAGGCTTGTCCCGGGATATGAAGCTCCGGTTTATATCTCATGGGCCAGAAAAAACAGGTCAACTCTGGTAAGGGTACCCGGGTATAAGCCCGGAAAAGAAACTTCTACGAGAGTTGAATTTAGGTGTCCTGACCCTGCCTGCAATCCTTACCTTGCTTTCAGCGTAATGCTTGCAGCCGGTCTTGAAGGGATTAAAAACAAATATGCTCTCCCTGCACCAGTGGAAGAAAATATATTTAAAATGGATAAGGAGAGAAGAGGAGAAGCAGGCATAGAAACACTTCCAGACAACCTTCGTGAAGCAGTAAATTATATGGAAAGCAGCAGCTTAATCAGAAAAACTCTTGGAGATCACATCTTCTATAAATTTATTGCAAATAAAAGGATAGAGTGGAATAGATACAGGACACATGTATCTGACTATGAACTTAATTCTTATCTGTCCATACTTTAGAATGGCTTTATTATAATATGTGCTCTTTCTAAGTAGGCGCGGGAAGCTTTTCATAACATTTTCTGGTTTTGGGTAAGTTATATGTTTGTTTTCTAATAAGCATATAACTTACCGTATGGCCTGTGGGTATATGGAATTAATTTGAAAAAATTATCAGCAGAACTTTTGCTATTAGAGATCTTCTCATCTTTTACATCAAAAACAGTAGAGTAATTATTTATATATTTGTATAAAATTTTTCTATCTTCCCCATCGATTTTCATTTCTCTTACTTCATTGCCTGTCTTGCACTGTCCAAGCTCTCCCCTAATATAAATCCTCCCTCCATGCATACCTGTCCCTACATAATTTCCAACTAACCGTTTGCCGCCTACAAAAGGTATGTCTAAAACTTTTTTGCCCTTCGATCCTAACACTATAATAATGCCGCCAGCCATATACTCACCTAAAAAATCTCCTGCGCTTCCTCCTACCACTATTACCGGCACTCTTCCAGAATGGGATTTCATATTAATACCGCCTCTGTAGCCAATATCTCCCTTGATATATATTTCTCCGCCTCTCATGGAATAGCCTAAAATGTCTCCAGCGTCTCCATGGATGATAATTCTGCCTGAGTTCATAGTATTGCCAACTCCATCTTGTCCGCTGCCATAAACTTCAATTACAGGTCCATCCGTAAAAGCTCCCAGGTTATTCCCCGGAGTTCCATAAATCTTAATACTATTTTTATGCTCAAGACCATCCCCAATATACCTTTGCCCTAAAACATTTCTTATTGTAATGCTTAGATTTGAACCCTTGCTGCAATTACAGTTTTTACTTTTAGATAACATTAGCAGCTTCGGGCTGGACAAACCTTAAAAACTATGCTTACTCTTTATTCTGCGCCAAACTCATCGCCGCATCAATAACATATTTTAAGTAGCACACCGCCGGGCCTCCGCCCATAAGTCCGGCTACATACCCTGCCTCCATTATTTCTTTTCTAGTAGCTCCTGTACCTATTGCGTTCTTCACGTGAAGAGAAATGCAAAACGTGCATTTTGCACATACGCTCAGAGCAACTGAGATAAGTTCCTTAGTTTTTAGGGTAAGAGCGCCTTCCTTCTCGCTTGCTCCGACAAAATCTTTAAAAGTTTTCATCCATTCCGGGTTTTCTTTTCCCAGCATACCAAATGCTGATAGGACATCTGCCTGTATTTCCTTGATGTTGTTTGACATTTTTACCTCTCTTTTGTCTTTTTTATATTGATATGCTGCCCAATAATAATTAAAAATCCTCTGTGTGTAAAGGTCTAAACACTATTTCTTTTTCAATTTTTTTTCTTGCGGCCCATGTTTTTTATTATATTCTTCACACCCGCTTGCATTACAAAAGATACGATTTATGTTAAAAACTTTAGTAAAAGACTTAAAGCAATACAAAAAATTCCGGCAAGGGCCATCTTTATGCCGCTTATTATTAAATTACTCTTTGAGATATTTCCTAAAAACAAGCCAATCCCAAATAGTATTAAAAATGCAAGTCCAAATCCCAAATAGTAACAAATGTTTATTGGGATAAACTTTCCAAATAAAAATGGAACAAGCGGGATAAATGCTGTTACCACAGGTGAGAGACCGTTTACCGCAGCAAGTACCCTTGAAGCATATTTTTGGGCATAAGCTATAACAGTTTTATCCAGGTCATGCAGCGTTGATTTTTCCAAATCATCTATCTCTTTTTTTCTTTCAGCGCTCTCACTAAAATAAGCACTCCATACTCCCGAAACTCCCAGCGATATGCATATTGCTGCCCCGGCAATTACAACATTAATATAATCCCTTATCCCTATAATATAGCTTCCAACAAGAACACCAATGATTGTTATGACACCATCAAAACCATTTATCGCAAAATACCTTCTAACAATCTTGGCTATGCCAGCTATTTTGTTGTAAGTCCTTACCTTTTTTATATATTCAGCAAGATTTTTCTTAAAAATAACCATTCCCGTTACTCATCGGATTCACTCCCAGTTTCTTCTTGTGCTTCTGCTTCCGGGACAAACTCGGAATAACTGTTGTCTCCTTCCTGCAGCTTGCTTAAATCTATAAGAGGTACTATCCCTTCCGGCAATATTCCCCAGGTTATGTTAGGAGAAAGTTTTTGGATAAACTCAAGTTGAATTATCTGTGGATACTGGTGAAGCGCTTCTCCTTTAATCATAATTTGTTCTGCTTCTGCTTCTGCTCTAACTATTGCCTGCTCTTTTTTTATCTTTTCCTGTTCCAAAACATTTTTCTCCACTACTATTTTTTCTTCTGCAATCTGTTTGTCTTCCAGTATGCTAAAGTACTGTTCTGTAAAATCAATTTTCCTGAGTAAAAACTCATCCATTATTATTCCATTATCCTCAAATACAGGTCTCAGAGTATTTGATATCTCGTCCTGTACATCAAAAACCTGCTCAGAATAAAGCTGGGAAGCTGTATATTTTTTAGGTATGTTTCTGGATAGTGATCTTGCTTCTGTTTTTACTACTTTCTCTACCAAATTATCCATGGTGCCTATATTATTTAATATCCATTCTGCTTCCTTCCCATCAATTGCAAACCTGATAGTATACTTTATCGTTATCTGCTGACCATCTAAGGAAGTAGTATCAACTGTATAGTCAGGATAATTGGCCATGCTTGACCCTGGTTCATCACTTGTTTCGTAAGTTACCTGTCTCGTTGAATAATTAACAGTATTTTGAATAAATGGTATCTTAAGGTGTATCCCCGGATAAAAAGACACTCCTATGGTTCTGCCAAACTGGGTAAGCACCTGAATATTTCCAGCCTGAACTATCACTACACTGTTAAAAATTAACACCAACAATACGATAAATACAATAACTCCTACTACTATTTTAGGGGTAGCTTTCACTATAACACCTCCTGTTATTTTTATTACTGTTCTATTATTCCAGTAATTTTGCTAAACTTTTTCTTCTGAAGTTACGTTATATGGGTTCTATGACAATACATGTCATGGTATCTTTAATACATTTTAAATTTTGGATTTTAGAAATGACTGCCTTCCCAAGAGTATTTAAATCTGCGCTTTCAATAAACACTATTAAATCATAGGGACCAGTTACTGTATTGACAAATTTAACTCCCTTGATTTTTAAAATCTTAGTATATGCATCACTTTGCATCCCAAGCCTGGTTTTTATCATTACGTATGCCGATACCACTTTTATCCTTTCTTCCCATAGTAAATACACATAGCAATATACCACTTATCATATTTTTTTTCTACTTATCTGAAAACGATTCGGGCCCATAAACATAGTAAATTGCTCCACGCGTTTGCGCTTATGCTTTTAAGATAACTGTTAAAGCAAAATTTGCTAATTTATGGTGGCAATACCACTGAATAACAATTGCTAATTGGTGCCCCATTTTGCCTAAAAAAGTGTTGTTCTCTTGATTAAAAAAATATAAATTAATATAATAATCAAAATATAAATTAAAAATTTTCATATTATAAATAAGGAAGCAACACAATGGCGCTTATAAATTTAAAAGATTTATTAAATCATGCGAAAGAAAACAGCTATGCAGTCGGGGCATTTAATGTAACAAACCTTGGATTCATTGATTATCTGATTGATGCAGCAATTGAAGAAAATTCACCAATCATCATGCAAATAGCTGAGGTTCATTTCAAATACATGAATTTAGAAGAAATAGTCCCTGCTATGATAGATGCATCTAAAAAAGTAGGCGTTCCGATATGTATCCATTTAGATCACGGCCAGAGTCTTGAAACCATAGTCAGGGCAATAAGGGCAGGATTTACTTCTGTTATGTTTGATGGAAGCAAATACCCTTTAGAGGAAAACATCAAGATAACCAGGGAAGCAGTTAAAATTGCCAGCAGCGTAGGTGTAAGCGTAGAGGGAGAGATTGGTTATATAGGCGGCGAAGTTATAGCAGAAGACGCACCAATTCCGCATTCTCCCAAAAAGGAATTTTTTACCAAAGTTGACGAAGCGGTTGATTTTTGTAGAGAAACAGGTGTTGACGCTTTAGCTATAGCTATAGGAAATGTACATGGGTTTTACAAAGGAAAGCCTGCTCTTGATTTTGAGAGACTTTCTCAGATAAGAGATGCTGTGCCAGTTCCCCTTGTTCTTCACGGAGGTTCCGGTATATCAGATGAAGATTTCAAAAAGGCAGTTAGTCTTGGCATATGCAAAATTAATTTCTACACTGCTATGTCTGCAGCCGCAGTAAAAAGAATCAGGGAGTATCTGTCCGAAAATCCTGGCGTGGTCAGCTACCCTGATGTTGTAAAAAAAGGTATGGAAGAGATAAAGAAAGTCGTCAGAGAACGGCTTGCTGTATTCGGCAGCAGTAATATGTGTGCTCCGGAAAAAACTATATGCATTTCCTGCTCAGAAGAAAGCTGCACTCTTGTAGATCCTAAAATGAGACCAGCAGCCAGGACTATTTTATATGGTGACCTTGTTGAAAAAATATCAAAGGAAGTAATCTCAAGTTTTTCCAAAAATAAATAAAATAGTTAACCCCTCAAAACATTAATTTTCTATTTTGTTCCACCATTATTTGAATTTATGTGATAATATTTGATTGCTGATAATAAATATTAGCAATGCAAATATATTTTTAGTTTATAGATTTCATACTGGTGGTTTTATGGCTCTATTGGGATTACTGGCATTCTTTCAGATAACATTTATTCCTGGTTATATTTTTTTAAATATACTTAAGCTGCAGAAAGGCAATAAACTACAGACTATTGTCTACAGTTTTTCACTAAGTTTATTAATCAATTACTTCTTAATATATTTTTTTACCTTAATTAACTGCTATAAGCCCTGCGTAATCTATACCATTTTAACAGTTGAAATTATCTACCTTATTTATTTCATCATGAAAAGAAGAATACATTTTTATGTCACACTTAATACAAGTACTCTGGAATCGAATCTATTCTTTACCACGGCAGTTTTAATCACTACGGTATTCTTTTATTTTTTTATTTCCAATACAAATGCAGTGTTTAACAATTGGGATCCTGCATTCTCGTGGAACATGTGGGCTATTGACTGGTACTTAAATGAAATTCCTTCTCTTACTAACTTGTATCCTCAATTAATTCCATCCAACTGGTCTCTTACCTATATGATGATGCAAACCCACCATATACAATTATTTGCAAAATTAATAATGCCGCTTTTTGCCATTCTTACTTTATTTTTATTCTTAAATCTATATCTAAAGAAAAAAAATATTACTTATCTTTCTGCCTTAATTATATATGTAGTTATTCTTTTAAATTACGCTTTAGCCTTCATTAAAACCGGTTATGTGGACATAGCAGTTTCGTTTTTTTCGCTTCTGACCCTTTATGCCATATTAAATACCAAAGAAGATACTACAAATATAAAAGACGTGATTTTAATCATCCTGTTCTCTTCAGCAGCAGCGCTTACTAAACAGATCGGCTGGTATATTTTTATCATTTCCATTGGGTGGATTATATCGAACTTGGTTAAGAACAGAAAAAAAACGACTAAAACAAATATCTCGCTTGCAGTTTCTATGTTAGTACTGATAGTGTTAATGACATCATCGTGGTATATAGTTAAAATAATTGAAATAAATAAGGGTCTGGATTTCAGTAACATTTTATTTCTGACCCATGACATTTATCATGGTGCTGCTTTTATAGAAAGATTTATCACCGGTTCCGGAAGTCTTCAGGGAGGCACGTGGTTTTTTGTGTTATTGCTGCTTCTTGCTGCCATTAGTTTTTTTAATAAAAAATCAAGGTGGGTTTCAATAACTATAACTTTCCCTCTTGTTTTGCTCTGGGGGTTCTTCTTCAGCTATGACCGCAGAAATCTCATACCTTCAATTCCTTTTATAGCTTACTCCTGTGCTTTTGGTATATCTTTTATACATGACAGGTTTTTAAAAAGAAGAATTAAAGGTACAGGGAGTATAAAGGACTTGCGTCTTAATAAACTTTCTTTAGTTTCCTTTATAGTTTTTAATGTAGCGATAGCTGCTGTTGGTTTTACCATCATTTTAAATAAGAATATACAAAATTCTCTAATAATATGGACCTCAAATATAAAAGGAAAACCTGTGGGGCAATTCTGGAATGCACAATTAATTGACCTTGCTGTGATTATAGTTTTAGCCAGTATATTTATGACAATATTTTATATCTACCTTATATTAAAAAAGAAATTACCATACAAAAACTTCCATGTTAAATTATCAGAGAAGCAAGTACTAACTGCCTTTCTTGTAATTATGGTGTCAGCTTCCATAGTATCATATTTTTACACCGGCAGATTAACTTCCCAGCAGATAGAAAAGCAAAAACTTTTAGGTTCTCCTACAATAAATAATCTTCTTTACCGCTATAAGGACGAACATGAAATTGGTGGTAAAATAATTACAGATTATTACTGGGCAACTATATTGCCCGGCTTTGAAGATCAGGGCTCTAAAATTTTTAAGGAGAACAGCAACTTTGTGATTCTATCAAATTCAGATAAAATTCCTCTGGTAAATCCATTGGGCCTAATTGATGATGCTTCCTATCTACTAATATCAGATATGTATTATAACAGCAAATACTCGCAACAGATTCAGGGTAAATTAACCAGCGGGGACCTTACCCTTATGTTCCACAAACTTGGATATCACTTTTTAAAAATTAACAAATAAAAGGTATGTCCTTCTAAAAACCCGCCCCTAATTACCCCCTGTATGTTCTCGCAGTACCTTTGTTTAAAACGCTAATTCGCCTCCACAGCCTTTTTTAGTATTGAGTCTGCGTTATGAGAAGACCTTACAAATACTCCGCTTGCTGCTGCTTTAAATTTAAAACTTTTTGCTATGTCTTTTATCTCCTCAAACTCTTGAGGAGTATAATATTTTTGCACTGGTGTATTGGCAGGGGATGGCCTTAAATACTGCCCTATTGTTATAATGTCACAACCTGTTTTTTTTATATCAGAGAGGAGCTCTATAATTTCCTCCCTGCTTTCGCCCAGTCCCAGCATAAACCCGGATTTAGTATAAATTTCCGGTTTTATTTTTTTTGAAGAACTTAAAATATTAAGAGAAGTTCTATAGTCCGCTTTTCCTCTAACTACAGGATAATTTCTGTAAATTGTCTCTACATTATGATTTAAAACTACCAAATCCTGCTCCAATACTACCTTTAGATTATCTATGTTGCCATTAAAATCAGGTATCAGGCATTCAACTTTTGAGCCAGGAATTAGTTTTTTGATTTTCCTTATAGTTTTTGCAAAATGCCCTGCTCCGCCGTCAGGCAAATCATCTCTTGTAACTGATGTTACAACAATATAATTTAGTCCCATCTCTTTAGCAGCTTTTGCAATGTTTTCCGGCTCGTTTTCATCCAGTTCACCTGGTTTGCCTTTTTTAACTCCACAAAAACTACAGTTCCTTGTGCATATATCCCCCATTATCATAAAAGTTGCTGTCTTTTTGCTAAAGCATTCAAAAATATTTGGGCACATGGCGCTTTGGCAGACTGTATGCAGGTGGGAATTATCCAGCAGGTTTTTAACTTCATCAATATTAGCATTATTTAATCTTATTTTTTTCTTTACCCAGTCAGGTTTCTTATCCAAGTATTCTATGCACAATCCTTTCCAGATCTTTCACAGAGCCAAACGTTATTTCAATTTTTCCTTTTTTCTTGCCAACATTTATCTTGACAGGGGCATTAACATAGTCAGCAATTTTCTGAGACACACTGGATAGCTTGCTGAATTGTACAACCCTGCTGCTACGCTGCTTTGCTTCTTTTGGCAGGTTATTTTTTTTATTAACTATCTTTTCAACTTCCCTTACGCTTAAGCCTTTTTCTACAATCAAATTTGCTACTTTAACCTGGTCTTCCATTTTTTTAAGACCTGCTATTGCTCTTGCATGGCCAACGCTGACTTTCCTCTCATCTAACAGTTTTTGTACTTCTAAGGGTAACGTAAGGAGTCTCAGTAGATTTGTTATAGCTGTTCTGCTTTTGCCAATTTTCTCTGATAATTCTTCATGAGTGATATGAAACTCTTCTATTAACTGTTTGAAAGTATGGGACAGTTCTATCGGACTTAAGTCTTCCCTGTGAATATTTTCTATTAGCGCCAATTCCAGCGAAGAAATGTCATCAACATCCTTGCTTACAATAGAGGGGATCATGTTCATGCCTAACTTTTTAGCAGCCTTATATCTTCTCTCCCCAGCTATAATTTCATATTTTTCTTCTCCATCCAATCTTCTAACAAGTATTGGCTGAATAACACCAAATTCCTTGATAGACGCTGCAAGTTCACCTAAAGATTCCTTGCTAAAGTTATGCCTGGGCTGATTACTATTAGGAATAATTTTTTCCAACGGTATTTCTAGTATACCGCTTCCCGGTTCATCCAGAGATTTTTCAGCAGCAGCTGGAATCAATGCTCCCAGGCCTCTACCTAATCCCCTTTTTACCATTTTTAATCACTTCCTCCGTTAAACTTTTATATGCCAGTGCCCCCTTGCACTCAGGATTGTACAGCATTATTGGCTTTCCGTAACTTGGCGCTTCGCTTAATCTGACATTTCTTGGTATTATAGCCTCGTAAACTTTTTCAGAGAAGTGTTTTCTAACCTCCTCTATTACCTGATCCGACAGCTTCGTTCTTGAGTCATACATTGTCATAACTACGCCTGCTATTATTAAATCTTCGTTTAAATTTTTCTTTACTAATTCTATTGTGTTTATAAGCTGTCCCAAACCTTCAAGGGCATAATACTCGCACTGTATAGGTATTATTACCTCACCGGCTGCAGTAAGCGCATTGATTGTTAATAAACCCAGTGCTGGCGGGCAATCAATTATTATAAAATCGTAAGAATCTTTTATCTCGCTTATAGCTTCTTTTAGCCTGTATTCTCTCTTCAATCTTGTAACCAGCTCTACTTCTGCCCCTGCAAGCTGTATTGAAGAAGGAATTACTTTTAGATTATTATATGGAGTTTCAAGAATTACTTCTTCAGGGTTAACATCAGAAATTAAAATATCATAAATGCAATTTCTTTCGCTGTCAGGGCTTACACCCAGCCCGCTTGTTGAATTGCTTTGCGGGTCTAAGTCTATCATTAGTGTTTTAAAACCATAATGGCCTAAATAGGCAGAAACATTGACTGCTGTTGTACTTTTACCAACTCCCCCTTTTTGATTAGTAAGTGCAATTACTCTTCTGGCTGGTTCTCTGCTTTTTTTATAATAATCTGGTTTCTCACAATTGTTTTCACCAGACTCTTCAATTTTATTTTTAAATATTTTGTTAAAAAACCCCATTTATTTTTTATCCTTTTTGTTATTCAGATTTTACCTGCCAGCAGATTGCAATCCAATTAAGACAATATACACATTTACCCATAAGCACATTGCCATAAATATTCTGGCATTCTCAGTTGCCCCCCTTGTTGGTTTTATTAATCTTTGCAATGCTTCTTGGATATTTGCATGGCGTGCTTTTTTCTTTGGTTATTATCATAAAAATCCTAAACTCTTTCAACCCGGGAACTTCTACTTCCTTCGAACCATACACCCTTCCACCCAGTTCAGATATTTTGTGCCTGGTGCTAACTACTTCATTAAATGCTTTTTTACTTTTATAGAATACAATTTTACCATTTATTTTACAAAATGGAATTGCTAATTCACTTAAAATATTAATTTTCGCTACTGCCCGCGCAAGGACCAAATCATAATTTTCCCTGTGACCTCTGTCATGCGCAAGTTCTTCTGCCATACCCCTTACCAACCTGACGTTTGACAGGTTGAGCGTTTCTATTGTTTTTTCTAAAAAACTAATTTTCTTTATTTTTTTATCCATTAGATAAAACTTTTTATTTTTCAGGAAAATTGCAAGTAGCAACCCGGGAAGACCGGCTCCAGTCCCAATATCAAGTATTTTTTTGCATTCATCCTCGAGTCCAAAAATACTTTTTCTATACTTAAGAATTGAGAGACAATCTAAAAAGTGGCGCACAAGTATATCTTCTTTCTTTTTGGTCCCAACGATATTTATATTCATATTATAATCATAGACTATATTTAAATAGCGCATTAGAAGGCTGACCTGCCCTTCTGTAAATTTTATTCCTAATTTTTCCAAAGAAGATACTGTGGTCCTGTAAATATCCAAAACTAACCGCCTGATTTTGTTTTTCCCTTTAAATATATCATGAGTATTGCTATATCTGCTGGCGATACCCCGGCTACTCTTGATGCTTGCCCAAGTGTATTTGGCTTAATTTTCAGCAATTTCTCCTGAGCTTCGTAAGTCAACCCCTTGACTTTGAAATAGTTCATGTCCTCAGGCAGGTAAAACCTTTCTAAATTTTCAAGTTTCTTAACTTCGCATAACTGTCTATTTATATAGCCCTCATACTTTACTTCAATCTCTACCTGTGATAGAACTCCTTTTTCATACACGCTGTCTCTACCATTTAAGTATTTTAACACCCAGTCAATACCTACTTCCGGCCTTCTAAGTAATTGATAAAGGCTGGTAGACCTATCGATCATAGATGTATTTAATCTTTTTAGCTCCAAACTAGTCTTCCTGGTAGGGGGTATTATATATTCTTTTAACTCATTTAAAGCTCTGGTTATTTTCTTCTTTTTGTTAATTACCTTCTTGTATTGCTTATCATTGATAAGACCTATCTTATGGCCTATCTTGCTTAACCTGAGATCAGCATTATCTGACCTTAGAATGAGCCTGTACTCTGCCCTTGATGTATACATTCTATATGGTTCCACTAGATCCTTCGTTATAAGATCGTCTATTAAAACCCCTATATAACTTTTGTCCCTCGTTAAGAGCAATGGCGGTTTTTTTAAAATTTTTAGTGCCGCATTCACTCCTGCCACAAACCCTTGGGCTGCTGCTTCTTCATAGCCGGATGTCCCGTTTATCTGTCCTGCAAAATATAAATTTTCTATAATTTTTGACTCAAGCGTATGGTTTAGCTGATTAGGTATTAGAAAATCATACTCCACAGCATATCCATACCTGACTATTTTAGCATTCTCCAGCCCTGCTACTGTATTTAATATTAGCTGTTGAACATCCACAGGCATACTTGTTGTCAGCCCCTGCAGATACATTTCATTGGTAAGCCTTCCCTCAGGTTCTATAAAAATTGGGTGCCTTTCTTTATCCGGGAAATTGATAACCTTCCTGTCAATAGACGGACAGTGCCTTGGTCCGTGGGTGTTAACCATGCCTGACTTGATTGGAGATCTTTCTATATTTTTTCTAATTATGCTATGTGTTTTTGAGTTAGTATAGGTTAGAAAACTTGGAATGCTGTCATGGATTATTTCTTTGTCCCAGAACGAAAAACTCAGTGGCTCGCTGTCTCCGGGCTGGGTTTCTGTTTTTAGAAAGTTAATGGTTCTTTTGTCGACTCTTGGCGGTGTTGCCGTTTGGAAACGGTCCATTTTAAACCCAAACTTCACTAAGTTCCGGGTTAGATTCATGGCAGGGTATTCCCCCATCCTTCCAGCGTTGTAATCTTTTTTTCCTATTATTATTCTGCCCCTTAGAAAAGTGCCTGCTGTTATAATTACAGCTTCAGAAAAAAATTTTATCCCGCTCTCTATCTGAACCCCAACAACTTTGTCTTCCTTAACCAAAACATTACTGACTGTTCCCTGCTTTAAAATTAAATTTTCTGTATTCTCCATAATTTTCTTTATCTCAATCTCATACTCTTTTTTATCTATTTGAGCCCGCAGGGCTTGAACAGCCGGTCCCTTGCTTTTGTTAAGCACCTTGATCTGGACTAATGTTTTGTCTGCTGTTTTCGCCATTTGTCCGCCCATTGCATCAAGTTCCCTTACTAACTGGCTTTTCCCAACACCGCCAATAGAAGGATTGCATGGCATGAGAGCAATTTTATCCATATTAATGGTCAAAATTAAAGTTTTAAGCCCCATTCTTGCTGCAGCCAGGGCTGCTTCGCATCCAGCATGGCCTGCACCTGCCACTATAACATCAAATGTATTTTGGTTATTGTTAGATTTTTTGTTGTGATGCATTCTTCAAAATATAATGTTATGTTTCACGTGAAACATTTTTAATATAACATACTAAAGAAAAAATATCCGCAGGGTTTATTCCTTCTATTCTTGAAGCCTGCTCTACTGTTGCGGGCCTTTTCCCTGTCAGGCTTAAAAGTGCCTCGTTTGAAATATTTTTAACTTTTTCATAATTAATATCTTCAGGAATTTTTAAATCTAGGCTGTCCTGCACCCTGTTTATCTTTTGAATCTCTTTTTTAATATAACCTTCATACTTTATATTAATAAGCACACTGTCAAATTCCCCGCTATTAAGACCGAATTTACTTTTTATAAGATTAATCTCATCTACGCCTAACTTGCTCTGTTTTATTTTGTCAACAATCCCTTTATTCGTATATATCGGGCTTTGTTTAAGTTTCTTTGAGGCATCCTCTATTCTTTTATATTTTTGAATTATTTTTTCTGCTTTCTCTTTCTGGCCCAGGATTTTCAAAAACTTTACCATCCTTATGTCTGCATTGTCATGTCTGTGGAATAATCTATATTCGTTTCTTGATGTTAGCATCCTGTAGGGATTGCTCACCCCTTTTACTATAAGATCATCTATCAATATGCCAATATACCCATCCTGCCGGTTTACTACCATAGTATCCATGTTTTTGGATCTTCTTGCAGCATTTATTCCTGCTATAATCCCCTGGGCTGCCGCTTCTTCATATCCTGTTGTTCCATTTATTTGCCCTGCAAAAAATATGCCTTTGAATTTGATACTCTCCAAATCATTTTTTATCTGATTTGATAACAGATAATCATATTCCACTCCATAGCCGGGCCTTGTAATTACAGCTTCCCCCAGGCCTTTTATTCTTTTTAAAATCCCTGATTGTATTTCCTCAGAAAAGGTTGTTGACAGCCCGTGAAGATACATTTCGTTTGTATCTCTTCCCTCTGGCTGAATAAAAATTAAATGTCTTTTTTTATCCCTGAACCTTGTTATTTTATCCTCAATTGACGGACAATATTTTGGTCCTTCAGAATAAATACTGCCACTATAAACTGTTGATTTCTTTATATTTTTCTCGATATACTCAATGCAATCACCCTCGACATAAGTAATATAATTTTCCAGTTGTGCTCTTCCGTCATAATCGTCATCATATGAAAACATCTCAGGTTTTTTGTCATATGGCTGTACTTTCAGCTGGCTGAGGTCTATGGTTCTTCTATCAACCCTTGGCGGTGTATCAGTTTTAAGCCTCCCAAAATTAAACCCTGCCCTTTCTAAATTTTGCGGAAGTCTTTTAGAAGTGATCTCTCCCTGCCTGCCTGCTTCAATAACATTCTTCCCCCAAAATATTTTTGCTCTTAAAAAAGTTCCAGTAGCTATAACTACACAGCTGCACTCATAGATATTCCCATCATTTGTAAATACACTGTACCCTCCTGGCCTTTTTTTTATATCTATGGCCATTCCCTGCTTTAGATCTAACATATCCTGGTTCTCCAGCACATTTTTCATCGATAGAAAATATCTTCTCTTATCTACAATTGCTCTCAATGCCCTGACGGCTGGTCCTCTTGAAATATTTAACATTCTCATATGGATGAAATTTCTGTCAACATTTTTCCCAATTTCTCCTCCCAGTGCATCAATTTCTCTAACCAATTGTCCTCTCCCGGGGCCTCCTATTGCACTGTTGCATGGCATAATGGCAATACTGTCCATGTTTATTGAGATTAAAAGAGTTTTTGAGTCGTTTCTGGATGAAGCCAGTGCTGCCTCACAACCAGCGTGGCCCGCACCTATAACTATTACATTATATTTCATTTTAATTCCATTATCAGGCATTCCTATTTTTTAACCCCCCTGCAGTAAATGTTTCACGTGGAACATTTACGCCAATTTTTCTTACTATATTGCTTTTTGTCATCGCCTATTTCCCAATACAAAATTGGCTAAATATTTTATCCAACACATCTTCTCTTGTAGTTTCTCCTACTATTTCCCCTAATAGATCGTAGGCTATTTTTAAATCAGCAGACGGAAATTCTTCTGACATTTTTTCTTTCATGGCATTCTCAGTAGAATGAAGAAGCTCTGCCACCTTCTTCATCACACCTTTGTGCCTGATGTTAATAATTATTTTTTCCTCTATGTTAAAGTCTTTTTCATTCATTACCATTTCTTTTATCTTGTCTTCCAGCCTCTCTATTCCTACTCCTTTTAAGACAGAAATCTCAACTATGTTGCTCTCAGCAATATAATTGTTGATCTTTATTTTTTCTATTTTCTGTTTTAAATCTATTTTATTTACACAGGCTATCACCTTTCTCCCTTTAATTCTTTCTGCTATTTCTATGTCCATCTTTCCAATTTTTTTACTTCCGTCTACCACAAAAATTATTACTTCTGCCTCATTTATATGTTTTAAACTTTTCTCTACCCCCAGCTTCTCAATAGTATTTTTTGTCTTTCTTATTCCTGCAGTATCAACCAGTATTAGCGGTATGCCCTCAACATACAAAACTTCTTCTACTGCATCTCTTGTAGTGCCTGGTATCGACGTGACTATAGCTTTTTCCTTTTTAGACAACACATTTAATAGACTTGACTTGCCAACATTTGTTCTTCCAACAATAGCTATTTTTACTCCATTTTTTACAATCTCTCCTCTTTTTTCATCCTTTATCAATTCTTTTATTTTTTCCAATATTGCAGCCACTCCTGCGCTCAACTCCTGGTATGGTGTTATCTCTAAATCTTCTTCAATGAAATCAACAGATGCTTCAAGCTGGACCAATATGTCCAGGACCCTTTCTCTTAGCTTTTTTATCTCTTTCTTTATTTCTCCGTTTAAATTTCTTGCAGCAATTTTCAGGCTTTGCTCTGTTTTGGATTTTACTAACTCTGCCACTGCTTCTGCTTGAGAAAGATCTATCCTTCCATTTAAAAATGCCCTTTTTGTAAACTCCCCCGGCTGTGCCAGTCTTGCACCATTCTTAAGGCATAATTCCAGAACCTTGCTGGTAGCAACAATTCCTCCATGGCAATTTATTTCTACAACATCTTCTCTTGTATAAGATTTTGGTTTTTTCATCACGCTCACTAAAACTTCGTCAACGATACTTCCGTCTTCTTCAATTATTTTCCCATAGATCATTTTATATGTGCCAATATCGGAAATTTTCCTATCTCCTGCAGATCTAAATATTTTACCTGCTGTCTCTACCGATCTCTCCCCGCTAATCTTTACAATACCAATTGCAGCTTCTCCTGGTCTTGTCCCAATCGCCGCTATGGTATCTTTTCTTCCTATATACATTTTTATCTTTTCTTCCCTTTAATTTTTTATTTTTTCCACCAAGCTGTCTGATTTATTTTTTTATGTGATAAAAAAAGAATAACAGCTGCTTTGTGCCATTATTCTTTTTACGCTACTATTTATTCTTTGCCTGCAAACTACAGCTAACCTCTATATGTCTTCCCCCTGACCTTTTTATTAACTTTTTTCTCCCACCGGGTATATAACTATTCTTCTGTATGGCTCATTATTTTTGCTTTCTGTTCTAACTTCCTTAAATTCCGCTAATGCATTGTGGACTATTTTTCTCTCGTGTGAGCACATGGGCTTTAGCACTATCTTTCTTCCCTCTTTTATGGCCTTCCTCGCCATGCTTTTAGCAACTCTCTCTATTTTTTCAAGCTTCTTCTTTTTATAATCTTCTATGTCTATGGTTATGCTTCTTTCTATTAATTTTTTTCTCTTCCCTATCAAATTAGTGATAAATTCCAGGGCTTGCATGTTTTTACCATTCTTGCCTATGGCTATCCCCAGGCCGCTTCCGTATACTGAAATTTCATAGTTGCCCGGATCTGCCTTCACACTTACCTCTTCTCCAAGGCAGATGAGCCCTATTGCTATCTTTACAAAATCTGCAATTCTTACAAACCCTGGCAGGCCTGTATCCTTTTTGTCTGCTCTTTTATTTTCGATAAGCTTATCGCTTTTTTGTTCTTCCTCCAAACTTTTTACATAAGAATTAATGGCTTCTCCAATGCTTTTGTCCCCTAGCATTTCTCACCTCTTATAAATCATGGAAACTACTTTTTCCTTCTTCTTTTTTTCCTTTTTTCCCCTAAAATCTTTTTCTTTTCTTCTCCGCTTATATCTTCTTTTTCTTCTTTTTTTATTAATTCTTCCTTTACCGCACTTTTTTTAATAATTTTGTTTACAACCCACTGCTGACCTATCGACCATACGTTTGTTGTTACCCAATACACCAGTATTCCTGCTGGAAACTGCCACGATATAAAACCAAATACTACAGGCATCAAGTACATTATTTTTGATTGTTTTGGGTCAGTAGTGGTCATTTTGGTAGACAAAAACATTGTTGCCACCATTAGTACCAATAATACATAGTAGGGATCTTTTTCATTCATGTTCATCCACAAAAAGTTATACTTCGGGTTTGCCGCACCATTAATCACAATCTTGCCAAGCACATCTGTGATTATTTGAGAAGGGCTCCTTAACACCTGAAACAATGCAAAAAATACAGGCATCTGCAAAAGTAAGGGAAGGCAGCCTGCCAGAGGGTTGACGTTATTTTTCTTGTAAAATGCCATTGTTTCCTGCTGAAGTTTTGCCTTATCCTCTTTATATTTTTTCTGTATTTCTTTTAATTGTGGCTGCATCTTCTGCATTTTAGCCATTGATTTGGTCTGGCTTAGCGTAAGCGGAGTCAATATCAATCTAACTATCAAAGTTAATAGAATTATAACCACGCCATAGTTTTGAACTACATTCTGGTACAAAAATATAACTATGTATTCCAATATGTTTTGTATGGGCTGCAATAGTTGTAGTATCTGAGTCAATGTTTTATAACCTCCTTGATTATTATCTTACCGGATCATATCCGCCTTTGTTAAAAGGATTGCACCTGAGTATTCTGTATATTGATTTAATACTACCTTTTAGTATTCCATATCTATTAATTGCATCTATTGCATATTCAGAACACGTAGGGTAGAACCTGCAACTATCTGGCAAAAACGGCGAAATAATTATTTTGTAAGCTTTAATAAAATATATTAATACTTTTTTCATAATAAAAACACGGTATGGTTGTACATAATTATGACTGTTCAGAATAAAGGAAAGAGTACAAATTTCTTTCAACTTGCTCCTTTAGAATATTGTAACTAACGCTACAAATAGTTTTTTTTGCAATACACAATACATCCAGGTTCGCAGCTGGCTCGGTTTCTATATTTCTAAAAATTTCTTTCAATATTCTTTTAATTCTATTTCTTACAACCGCTTTCCCAATTTTTTTACTAATATTAAAACCGATTCTTATTCCGTTATTATTGCCCCTGGTTAATAGATACATACTTAGGTATCTGTTCCGGATACAATATCCTCTTTTATATAATTCCTTAAAATCTTCTCTTTTTTTTAGTGTACTTAAATTTATTTTTACCTTTCCTTTTGACCTTTTATGCCGAAAGTCTTTTTCTACCCTTCCTCCTTCTATTGGCAATGATCTTTCTCCCTGATTTTGTTCTCATTCTAGACATAAAACCGTGCTTCTTTTTTCTCTTTCTCACATTTGGCTGATACGTTCTTTTCATTTGCTCTCCAGCTTCTTAC
>CAYMPQ010000003.1:0-9919 GCA_964392345.1 uncultured Actinomycetota bacterium | reverse complement strand
TCTTATTATATTACTTTTTTGTCATATTACCCTTAATTGAGAAATAAATTATACAATCTAAGCTAACTAATATCAAGATTTGCATGCATCCCTTTCAGCAAAGTAGAAATGCCCTGTTTTTAGCAAAGTAGAAATGCCAGCTTTTATATTTATAAAAGTATCTGGAATGGATCATTTTTTGACACTTACCTAAAACATTAATTAATATTTTAGGTAATATTTGTTTAAAAACATTTAGCATTACTATCTTTCACTTATCTTTGCAAACATTTGTTCCAGTTATTTTTCTGTTTTGGAAAAAAAAGATGCCCTCTTAATTTTATGGTGGTGTTTTTGCTAACTTTTAAAAATTCTTCATACTTTTTTCAACAGGTGTTGAAAAAAATGTTGATAACTAAAAAAATAGCACGTTATCCTATGCCAGTTTATTTAATAATTTCTTTTATAATTTGGGGTTTGGTGCAATTTTTCGATTTAGAGTATTGATATTTATTTGTTAAAAACTATAATATATGAAAAGAGTGTGAAAAGTATTAACCAGTTAATGCTTTTAAACCACATGAGGCTTTATTTATGGTAGAAAAACTTAGTTTTTATTAAAAAACCAAATAAAAATATTGGCTTACTTTTGGCAAAATGTCCGAAAATATAATTGAACCAGACAACACTTCAAATACACAAATAAAAGCCAGCCCTACCGCAGGCAGTCCTGTTGTTGGAAAAATTGCTGTTTATGATAATATGCGAAGCTTGCCGAGAATGATAAATGCTGAGTTTAAAACCATAGACAGTTTTATAAGTGAAACCCCTCAGAAAGTATATGCTCTCTCCCATGAAATTGGGGGTGGTATCCCTTATACCATAATAAAAGAAGTAATAGAAAATTTAATACATGCAAACTTCCGCGAAATAGCCATAACCATACTAAATAACGGGAACCATATTATTGTGTCTGACCAGGGCCCCGGAGTCGAAGACAAGAAAAAAGCTTTCCTGCCAGGTTATACATCTGCTACCGCTGATATGAAAAAATATATAAGGGGGGTGGGATCAGGTCTTCCTATTGTAAAAGAAACAATAACTTTTTCTGGCGGCTCTGTAGAGATAACCGATAACATAAAAAATGGAACAGTTGTTTCTTTAAAATTAAACCCCCCGCAAAAAAACCCACCACCCTCTGATAACAGCCGGGAAAACACCTCCGCCGCTGTAGACGCTCATAAAACACCTGCTTACAGCAACCAATCAGCTAGTGTTGATCCTTTTGTGCAAAAATACAAACCCCTTTCTTTAAGGCAAAATAAAATATTGTTTTTAATTCAAGAGTTGGAAGAATGTGGCCCTTCAAAAGTAGCAAAAGAGCTTGGTTTTAGCCTCTCCACCTCTTATAGGGAACTTCTTTTTTTAGAAAAACAAAAACTGCTAACAACAACCACGCCTGGCAAAAAAAAACTTTCCCAAAAAGGCATTAAATACCTTGACTATTATTTAAATAATTTTTAGCATAGAAGAACATGGAATTAGATTTAAACAATATTTGGGAAAAAATATTAGAGGATGTTAAAAGCAATATTAACACCCCTCCATACAAGACATGGTTTGAGCACATCAGCCCGGTATCTTTTAAAAAAAACTGTTTAACCATCTCTACGGCAAGTGTGTTTGCAAAAGAATGGCTGGAGTCTCGATATCTTAATATGCTAATCGGCTCAGTAAATAAAATTTTAGGCAGGTCTTGCAAGTTAAAAATAACAGTTGACCCTAAAAAACTTAAAACCAATCTTCCTGTTGAAAATAGCTATCCTGACAGCGATACTTCAAACAGGCACCTTTTAAATAAAAAAGCCAGCCACTCAGTCTTTAATACAAAATATACTTTTGACACATTTGTGATTGGTAGCGGAAACAGATTTTCTTACGCAGCTGCCCTGGCAGTTTGTGAAAATCCTGGAAAAGCATATAACCCTCTTTTTATTTACGGGGGTGTTGGTTTAGGGAAAACACACCTGCTTCATGCTATTGGGCAATATATTATTCAGCTTTCTCCAAATCTATCTGTAAAATATGTGTCAGCTGAAGAATTTTTAAATGATTTTATTAACGCGTTAAGGTATAAGAATTTAATTTCTTTTAAAGGAAGTTATAGAAATAATGATGTGTTGTTGGTAGACGACATACAGTTTTTAGAAGACAAAGAAGCAAGCCAGGAAGAATTTTTTCACACTTTTAACACCCTTCATAATACAAACCGCCAGATTGTATTGTCCAGCGATAGGTCTCCCAAAGACATATCAACACTGGAAGAAAGGTTGAGATCAAGATTCGAGTGGGGCCTTGTCACAGATATCCAGCCTCCAAATCTTGAGACAAGGATTGCAATACTTAAAAAGTATAGCGAAAGAGAGCATATGGTAGCACCCGATACTATAATAAGTTTAATAGCTGAAAGAGTTACATCTAATATTAGAGAACTTGAAGGGGCTCTTACAAGAGTTGTAGCTTTTTCTTCTCTTACTGGTGTTAAACCTGATTTAGATCTGGCAAAAAAAGTATTAAAAGATGTTTTGCCTGAAAAAAATGATTATGAAATAAGCACACAAAAAATATTAAAAGAAGTTTCCAATTATTTTTCAATCCCTATAACCAGCATAACAAGTAATAAAAGAAGTAAGGAAATATCTCACGCAAGGCAAATAACTATGTTTTTATCAAGAGAGCTAACCAGTGATTCTCTCCCTAAAATTGGTAAGGTTATTGGAAACAGGGACCATTCCACTGTAATATATGCTGTGAATAAAATTTCTGCCCTTATAAAAAACGACCGGGTTGCGTATAACCAAATACAAGAAATAACTTCTAAAATTAAAACAATTTTTTAATTTTAGAAACGTTGTTAAAAACTGTTTATAGATTTAAAATTTATTAACTTTTGGTGTAAAAACTTGTGTAGAGTTTTTGTTTTTTATAATTTCGCTAATTAAAAATTTAATAATACACAAGTTTTAATTTTTTTATAAACAACACATAGTTTTATTTTGGTTGTTTTTTTATACTTATTAACACTACCAACACCACTATAACTATTACTAGGTATTTAAATTATATAATTTATATAATAGAATAAATGTTAATATAAATAATAAAAAAGAAGGTTTTATGAAATTTCAAACAACTAGAAATGATTTACTGGACAAAATAATATTTGCAAGCAAAGCGACTACTCCAAAAAGCACAATTTTTGTGCTTGGTGGAATTATGTTGGATGTTGGTGAAATGTTAAATATTTACAGCACTGATTTAGAAAACAGCATTAATATAAGTTACGAAGTAAATATGATAGAAAAAGGGAGGGCGGTTGTACCTGTAAAAATCTTAATAAATATTTTAAAAAGTTTTCCCGAAGCAAAAATAGAAATAGAGCTGCTTGCCCAAACAAACCAATTAAAAATAACATGTCAAAACGCAGTTTTCACTATAAACACATATTCAGTTGAAGAATATCCAAAATTCCCAAAAATAAAAAAAGAAAATCCTTTTTTTATAAATATTAACAAATTTAAAAACTTGGTTTCAAAAACACTAATATCAACCTCTGTTGATGAAAACAGAACAATTCTCACAGGTGTTCTTATGGAAATTGAAAAAAACAAACTAAAAATGGCTGCAACAGATAGTTATAGACTTTCTTTTATTGAAAATAAAATAGATTTTGAAGGGGGCCCAACAAGGGTGGTTGTTCCTTATAAAACCCTTGATACTATTTTAAAAACCGAAGCAACAGATGGCAAAACAGAAGTAAATATTGAAGAAAACCAAATAAGTTTTATTTTAGAAAAAGAAAATGGCACAAAAACTACTATTATATCAAGACTTTTATCAGGGAAATTCCCAGAGTACAGCAAGTTAATCCCGTTAAAACTTAAACACACTATAGTGGTGGATAAAGAAAAAATACTGGGGGTAATAAAAAGAATATCATCAATATCCCAAGACAATATTCCAATTAAATTAAAAATAATCAACGGGAAAATTACTGTGTTTATGAGTGTTAAGGAAGTTGGCAGCGCAAGCGAAGACATAGAAGTAGGTTACACGGAAGAAGAAATGGAAGTTGCTTTTAACCCAACTTTTTTAATAGAAGGGATTAACATAATAGAGGATAAAAATTTGTTGTTTTGTATAAATGATCCACTAAAACCTGTTTTGCTAAAACCTGAAAAAAAGGAGAATTTAATATATTTGCTCATGCCTATAAGAATATCATAAATAAAAAACAAACATCGTTATGGTTTATAACAAAAAAATGAGATTATGTATTGTAGGGGCAGGAAGGGTAGGGACAACTGTTGCCTATGTTATAGCAAAAAAAAACTTGTCATGGGTTAAAATAAAGTCAATTTCAAGCAGAACAAACAAGTCCTTAAGCAGGGCAAAAAAAATCCTGAGCCCTGTGTCAAAAAATATCTATTACACACAAAATAAAATAGAAGCAGCAGCTGGTTCGGAATGTATTTTAATCTGCACCCCTGACGACATGATTGAGGAGGTCTGCGTTGAAATTTCCAGCGGGGGTGTTGATTTAAAAGATTGTATTGTTATCCATTTTAGTGGCTCAAAATCCCTAAAAGTTTTAAACAGCGCAAGAGAAGGCGGGGCACATACAGCGTCTGTACACCCTTTAAAATCATTTGCTTCCATAGAAGATGCTATAAAAACTATTCCAGGAACTGTTTTTGGTGTGACCAGCAGTAGCGAGAGGGCAAAAAATGTTGCTGCTGAGCTGGTTAAAATCCTTGGGGGCAGCGCGATAAAAGTAGAGGATAATAAAAAACCGCTTTACCACGCTGCTGCATGTGTTGCATCTAATTATTTAGTAGCTCTTATTAATTACGCTGTAGCGATACATGAGAGAATTGGGATAGACCCGCATGAATCACTGGAAGGCCTTATGAGTTTAGTTGAAGGAACTATAGAAAATATAAAAAAAATGGGCACCAAAAAGTCTCTTACCGGACCAATAGCAAGAGGAGACATTGGAACAATAGAGGAGCATCTTGTAAATTTTAAGAAATATTTTAAAGAAGACGATGTGGTTTTGTACAAATTAATGGGCGTTGAAACAGGAAAAATAGCTTACCAAAACAAATGGATTAGCGGGGAAACATATAAGAAATTAGCAAAAATATTAGAGAATTAAGAAGGGATAAAATGGACACACAAAAAATAACCACAGGCACGCTTTTAGAAATGAAGAAAAAAAATGAAAAAATAACAATGCTTACAGCCTATGATTATTTAATGGCATCCCAGCTTGACGAATGCGGAATTGATATTATTCTGGTTGGGGATTCGGTGGGAAACGTAGTGCTGGGTTACAAGAACACAATCCCGGTTACCATGGATGAGATGCTCCACCACTGCAGCGCAGTTGCAAGAGGGGTAAAGAGAGCCATGGTGGTTGGTGACATGCCATTTATGTCTTATCAGGCAAGTGTTGAGGAAGCAGTTCGCAACGCCGGCAGGTTTTTAAAAGAGTCAAAAGTAGAAGCAGTAAAACTGGAAGGCGGGGATGAGGTTTTAAATACGGTAAAAAAAATAGTGGACTCAGGAATTCCTGTTATGGGACATTTGGGGCTTACTCCTCAATCTCTACATAAGTTTGGCGGCTATGGAGTAAGAGGAGAAGGGGAAGAAGAGGCACATAAAATTTTAAACGATGCAAAAAAATTAGAAAAAGCAGGGGCATTTTCTATTGTACTGGAGAAGGTGCCAGCGCTGCTGGCACAGAAAATAACAAGTGAGATAAACATCCCAACAATTGGAATTGGAGCAGGTGTGGATTGTGATGGACAGGTACTTGTAACACATGACATGCTGGGGCTTTTTGAAAAATTTAAACCTAAATTTGCAAAAAGGTACGGGCAGTTGGGAAAAGAGATGAAGAAGTGTTACGGTGAATATATTAAAGAAGTGAAAAGCAAAAAATTCCCGCTAAAGGAGCATTCTTACTAAAAAAATTTTAGCACCGGTTTATGAAAATAATAAAAAGAGTAGTTGATGTAAGAAAAGAAACGGAAACTTTGCGTAAGGATGGAAGAACTGTAGGGCTTGTACCCACCATGGGATATTTTCATGACGGGCATCTTAGCCTGATGAGGAAAGCTAAAGAAGAGTGCGGCAAGGTAGTGGTTAGCATATTTGTAAATCCAACTCAATTTGGACCGGGGGAAGATCTTAAAAAATACCCAAGAAATTTTAGGAGAGATTGCAAGCTGGCAGAGAGAGAAGGAGCGGATTATATTTTTTCCCCTTCTGCAGAAGAGATGTATAAACCAGGGTACGGAACTTTTGTAGAAGTGGAAACTTTGAGCAAAATAATGTGTGGCAGGACAAGGCCGGGGCATTTTAGAGGAGCATGCACGGTTGTTCTTAAGCTATTTAACATAGTAAACCCGCACAGGGCTTATTTTGGTGAGAAAGATTATCAGCAGCTTGTTATAATAAAAAAAATGGTAGAAGATTTAAATTTAAATTTAGAGATAAAAAGCTGCCCGATAATTAGGGAAAAAGACGGCCTTGCTTTAAGTTCCAGAAATAAATATTTATCAGGAGAAGAAAGGAAAAATGCAGTCATTCTCTATAAATGTTTAGAAACTGCTCAGGAGATGATTAGCAGTGGGGAGAGAAATTTGGAAAAAGTGAAGAGTTGTGTTTTAGAAAGGTTAAGTAAAAATAGGTTTGTAAAAAAAGTGGACTATTTTGATTTTAGGAATACTGCAACGCTCGAGGAAGTTAAAAAAATAAAAAAAGCGCCAGATGAAATTCTCGCAGCAACAGCTGCGTGGGTTGGGAACACAAGACTAATTGATAACAAGATTATAAAAATTTGAGATATATCAGGAAAGGATAGTTGTGTTCGTTAATATTTTAAAGAGCAAGATACACAGGCCAGTTGTGACAGATGCAAAAATTCATTATATGGGCAGTATAACAATAGATAAAAAGTTAATGCAGCATGCAGGGCTGCTGCCTTTTGAGAAAGTGCTTGTAGTTAGTATTGACAATGGGGAAAGAATTGAAACTTATGTTATTGAAGGCAGGGAAGGAAGCGGAGAGATTTGCATAAATGGAGCTGCTGCCAGGAAGATATCAAAAGGCAGCAGGGTTATTATAATGTCTTTTATTTACATTGAAGGAAAAGAAGCAATAAACCATAAACCAAAGATAGTCTATGTAAACAGCAAAAATGAAATTGTTTCTGAAGAGGACCATGTAAAAAGAAATGACCAATGCTGACATCAATAGCCTCCACAGGAAAAAAATGCCACAAAGAAAGTCAAAGATATTTAAGACTTTGGTAATTCTATTAAATTTGCTTTTTATTTTTTTGCAGTTTGGTATTTTGTCTTGCGCCAACAACAAAGCTGATGCACCCGGCGCAGCTACAGCGGAAATAAAAAGCGAACCTTTATATTTTTTTGACTACAAAAAAATAAACATTGAGAAAGCAGGTTCCATAGATGTTAAAATAGAAAACTGCAATTTGTATGTGGATATGTATGGGGACTTAGTGATTGTTGGAGAAGTGGAGAACATGTCTTCAGTTACTAAAACCAACATAGAAATAACATTTAGTTTTTACGATAAGGAGGGGGAAGAGATTTTGTTCAGCAAAATCCCAGCATACGCAAGTCATCTTAGAGAGGGGAGCAGGGTTCCTTTTTTTTATCACTTAGATGATAAGGAAAAATATATTGATATAAATAAAATCAAAATAGGTATTAATTATAAGAATTATTATGACAAGTTTAAGGGAAATCCAGTTGTAAAGGATGAAAAATTTTATTATCAAGACAACATTATGGTTATTGAGGGGGAAGTTGTAAATTTAGGCAAGAGAAGAGTTGAAAATTTAAAGCTTCTGTGTACATTTTACAACAGAAGAGATCAGGTAGTTTTCATAAAGCAGTGCTGTCTTCCCAAAGAGGAGCTTGAATCATTAGAGGGGCAAAATTTTATACTTAAAATCCTGTTAGACGAATATCTTCCACCGTTTACCCACTATAGGATGGGGATATTTTTTGAAGATTCACCTGTAGCCCAAAATTAGATCCAGTCCTTGTGTCTAAAATAAGCAAGCATACCAATAGAGATAAGCACCATCAGCGATATGACTATAGTAAAAGCAAATGGGGTGCTTTCCATAGGTAATCCTATATTCATGCCATAAATTCCTGATATAAGGGTTAAAGGAAGAATTACTACAGAAAAGATGGTCAGTATGCGCATAATGTCATTTATCTTGTTTGACAGCAGGGATTGATGGGCATCATGGATTCCTTCTATAAGCTCCTTATAATTTTCAAGGGTATCCCAGATTTTTTCTATATGGTCCACCAAATCACTGAAGTAAACTTCAAGCTCGTCAACCAGGAAATCCATATCTTTTATCTCTAAAGTTTTGAATAGTTTTTTTTGAGGGAAAACAATATTTCTAAAAGTAAGGATATTTGTTCTAATAAGCAATATATCTTTAACATTTTTGCTGCTTACATTTTTAAAAATAGAATCCTCCACATCTCTAATGTTTCTGTAAATTTTATTTAAAATAGGAAAGCTATAGTCAATCAGGGAGTCGAGAACTTTATGAAGAAGCTGTCCGGAACCTTTTGTAAGGACGCTTTGTTTGCTGACGATGGAATCATACGTATTCTGGATAGGTTTACAGACTCCATGATGAACGGTTACAAGAAAATTCCTGCCTATAAAAATATTTACAGTGAAAGGTACGAGCCTTCTGGTCTGCTTTGCAAAAAGGGGAACATGGGTAACAAGAAAAAAGTAGTTATCGTACTCATCCAATTTAGGTCTTTCAATTATACTGAGGCAGTCTTCTATGTCCAATGGATGGAAGTTAAAAGAATCCAGCAGAAATTCCATCCTTTTTTTGCTGGGGTCTTCTATGTCTATCCATATAAGGTAGTCAAGATTGTTGATGCAAGGTATGATATCCTGCAGCTCAGGATTTTTTGTTAAGCTATTTTCCTTTTTATTAAAAATAAGAGTTTCCATGCCAACCTATTTGTTATATTTAAAACTGCTATAAAATTTTATAATTTTTTACAGAAAAAACAAATAAAAGAAAGAAAAAGTAATTATAAAAGTATTTAATATGATATATAAATATTATTAAGTAACCATATACACAATATTTTAATATAATTTTCCTAAAAACTATAGGAAAAGCAGAAAAAACATTTTTTAATTTAATTGTATAGGAATTTCCTTTTTCCGTAAGTAAACATACGAATGAAATATATAAGTGACCAAAAGCCCGCACCAAAGGTGCGCTAAGCTCACATATAATATGGGTGCTGTATAATTGTATTGTGAGAACAACAGAACCCAGTGCTTCATTCTATAAAATTGTCAAGCACTGATAATGCTGCTTTTGCATTTATAGCCTTGCATTTCTCTAAATGCCCTTTCATTGCCCTCTTGCTTATAATCTCATTACAATAACTGCACTTTCCTTCATTTGTTTGTGCCATACCGTTCTCTCCTCATCCTATTTATTTTTTTGATTATTTATAATAGTAGCCAGAAAACTCAACGGTCTTTAGCCTTTGACATGGTAAGGGAACCCTGGGATTTAAGTTCACAAAATTGGTTAAATGGAAACAGCAGAACAGCCAGGATTATGGCAACTCTAGTCCTGAATAAAAGAGGGTTTGATGTTAAAAGATTCTTTACTCTTGATGATTACTATAGATACTGCATTTCTTGAAAAACTCTTCATACACAAAATATTTTATGCAGAAAACAACCTTGTGTTTTAGTCAGAAATTGCAGGTTTAACCCTTGTATTTTCTGCATATATTCATTCTAAGGACATAAAGCGGTGCTTAAATGTTCAAAC
>CAYMPQ010000002.1:0-56495 GCA_964392345.1 uncultured Actinomycetota bacterium | reverse complement strand
ATATTACGTAAAAGTAATATAAATACTCCCATACTGATGCTTACTGCCAGGGATGGGATTGATGATAGAATCAAAGGGCTTGACAGTGGAGCAGATGACTATCTTATTAAACCATTTGCTTTTGGTGAACTTCTGGCAAGGATAAGAGCATTACTCAGGCGTCCACCTGATAAAGACTCTGAGATATTAAAGGGCCAGGACATATCAATTGATAACGCAACACTACAGGTCAGAAAAGGTAGCAAAATATTAAATCTTACCCTTAAAGAGTATTCGGTATTGGAATATTTGTTACGCAATAAGGGTAGGGTATTAAATAGGGAACAACTAATTGATCATTGCTGGGATTTTGCATATGACTCATTCAGTAATATTGTAGATGTATATATAAAACGACTAAGAAAAAAAATGGATGATAAAAATGGAAAATATATTGAGACCATTCGTGGATTGGGTTACAAATTTAAGGAATAATACTTTTTTTAGGGCAAAGTTAAAACTGACTTCCTTTTATATAGCTACCCTCCTCATTGTGATTATCGTATTTAGTATTATGTTGTATACTCTATTTGTTAATAATATTTCCAGTAATTTTGAATTTGAAGAAGAAAACTATTCGGACATTGAAGAAAACTCACAAGATATAATCTTAAGTAATGCTATAAACCGCTTGAAATTGGTTTTGATTTTTACCGATATTGGAATCATTTTGATCATATCTGGACTGGCCTACTTTTTAGCAGGAAAAACCCTGCAACCAATTAAGAAATCTCTGGACGAGCAAAAAAGATTTATTTCAGACTCCGCACATGAACTGAGGACTCCATTATCGATAATGAAGACGGGTATTGAAACATCGGCTATAGAAAAAAATCAAACCTTAAAAGACTATAAGGACCTTAATGAAGATCTACTAGAGGAGGTAGACAAATTAATAAATATGTCAAATGATCTGCTCTTTCTGGCTCGTAGTGATTCAGCAAAACCAGAAAAGATCCAAAATAAAATAAATCTTTCTTCTATTTGTTCAAATCAGATTAAATCAATTCAAATATACGCCAATAATAAAGGGGTAAGTCTAAATGAAGATATAAAAAAAGCACTTTATATAATGGGAAATGCTAATCAAATAAATCGCCTTGTTGCTAATCTTTTAAAAAATGCAATTGATTATAATAAAAAGAACGGAGAAGTGCTGTTGTCGTTAAAAAAGATTAAACACACTATTGTCTTGACCATAAAAGATACAGGTATAGGGATTACTTTAAATGAGCAAAAACATATCTTTGAAAGGTTCTATAAAGTAGATAAAGCCAGAAGTATTTATGAAGAGGGCTCTGGTTTGGGTCTTTCTATCGTAAAAGAAATTTTAGATTTTCATAAAGGTACTATTAAAATTAATAGTGAGCTAGGTAAGGGAACTGAAGTAATAGTTTCATTTCATTGATTTTTGACGAAGAATCAAAATTCGCTGGCTCCCCTTAGTTGACACATTTCGAACTTTTTATTTTAATGAATTCACAAATTTAGAAGATGAATTAGAAAAAATTAAAACTAATTTTATATTTGCATAATGAATTGTTGTATCTTCTGGCTGGAGATATTGAACAATTTAAGAACTAAATATTACCATAATATTATTGAATATCTTCACAAATAAACTCAGTAAAAACTAACTTAGAATTGGCTTCCTGACATATTATGGGCAAGAATATAGCCAGTTATATATTTAATTTTTACTAATACCTTTTAAATACTACTTTTATTAAAAGTAAGAAGTGGAATATGTTATAATCAAGATAATTTAATAATAATTAGAGTTCAATATAACTACGTAAAATATCAATAAAAGATTGGATTTACAAAAACAATTCGTATAGAAACGAACTATATGAAGTGTCTTGCCCAAATTAAATTTATAGAGGTAATTGATGTTTAAAAAAATTATAAAAATTATTATTAGAAAAATATCATGGAAGGTGAAGAAAAAAACTATAATTCAAGTTTTAATATCCAGATGCAGAAGAGATGGAATGCCGGAATATGGTCGCTTTACACCCAAAGAAATAAAACGGATAATATTTCAAGCAAATTTTAATATTAAAGAGATAATGCCTTACTTTATGGATATTGATAACATTGGTAATTATCAAAATGAATATGGTGGGCTATTAGATCTAGCCATTTACAGGGCATTAATAAAAGAGGGTATAGATAGCAATTATGCTATGAATTTAGTCGGTGATATGATGTGGCAAGTAGTTGTGAATAGTAAAGGATTAATTCCTATTATCGACCCACTAAGAAAGAAGTTGTTAAAGCTATCGACAAAAGATCCAATGGCTTATCTTGAAAAACGACTTAACCAGGCGATGAAGTATCCATATAGTAAACCGGGTTATAAGATAGAATTTTATAAAGATAATCAAATATATTGTATGGATATTTATACATGTCCTGTTTATGATTTTTTTAAACAATTTGGAAATGAAGAAATGACATTATTCAAAAAAACATGGTGCACTTTTGATTATACTTCAGCTGAGCATATTGTTGAAGGTTGCAAATATGAAAGAAAACACACTTTATCTGATGGTGATAAAGTATGTGATATGAGATGGTCTATTAAAGAATAATTGGGTACGGCACTTCATATAACAACGCATGGTTATATTTGCTTTTACTTTAATCAAACCTTCTCCTAGTCAAAAATAATTATTCACTTGTCCAAATAGGATTAATTCCATTATAAATCCAAGATTGCGGTTCCATGCCTTTGTTACCACCACCAATACCCCCGTTTTTGGGGAAGAGCCAAACTATAGGTTAAGAGTGAAAGCCTTATGCTGTTAGGAACGGGATGCCCGCGTTGTTGGTGAAGATCCTGAAGAGCCGATAAAAATGATGTTGAGTCAATCTTGGCTCCCCATCCGCAATTGCCATAAATATGATATTGGCTCCTTTCATGGCAAATTCAGGATCAAAACCTATTGCCAGCCACCCTGAAGTATTTGCTTCCATGCCAAGGTAAAGGTAATCATCATCGCTTGCCCAGCTCAGTTTTATTCCTGTTCTGCCATCTTCAAGGCTAAAGGGATACTCGCCCTCTTTTATCTCACCATCCACTTTTATATCAGAAACAGAAATGGTTTCAGTTTCTGGTGAGGGTTCCTCTGTAACCTGTTCCTTAATTTCTTCTTCCTTTTCATCTTCTGCCGGAGCTGTATTCTGACATCCTGCCAGCCAAAAAAGTAACAATAATAAGATAATTACTGCAGCTGCCTTAAAAGGGAAAGCTATAAAAAAATTATTTTTAAACATTTTATGCTCCTTAATAATTTTATAAATTATTAATATATTAAAGCAATGTCTTCCTATATGAATTTGCAATTTAAATACTTTTAGGTTATATTAAATAACAAGTATTTTAAATAAAAAGGGACAATTTATGCCTGATAAAATCCCTTGGAAAATCCTTGATAAGAAGAAGTTTAAGATTGAGCTTTTTTCTTCTAATCTTAATCTGCCAGTTAATATTTCTTTTATTTCCAAACGAGGATCTAAGAAAAATGACCCATTATTATATGTAACTGAATTGTATAGTGGGATTAAGGTAGTGAAAAATGATGGCTCACACGAAACCTTTGTAAAGGATTTATTGAATTATAGGCCAGACTTTTCTTTTCCTGGAACAGGAGAAAGTGGAGTGATAGGCATAGTAGTAAATCCAGACAATAATGATGTCTATGTCAGCTTAATTTATAATGATAAAGATAAGCTTTTCAGTAAAATTGAAAAATATAAAACAAATAATCTAATAAAACCTATAAAAAAGGAAACCATAATAGAGGGCATTCCATCAATAAATGCTGCCCACCAGATTCAAGCCTTAACCATAGGACCTGATAATAAGTTATACGTAAACATTGGTGATGGCATGATAAATCCAGAAGTCGCGCAAGATGATAATGATTTAAGGGGAAAAATTCTCAGAATGAATTTAGATGGATCTATTCCAGCGGATAACCCTATTCCTAATAATCTTATATACGCAAAAGGGTTAAGAAATCCCTTTGGAGCAGACTGGAGAAATAGTAACAATAAACTTTATATTTCTGATAATGGTCCAATGTATGATGATAGGATCGCAATGATAGAACCGGGTAAAAATTATGGCTGGCCAAATTCTATGAGACAAAATTCAATATTCTGGTGGGAAAAGACTTTAGCTCCTACCGGTATAGCATTTATGCAGGGAGATCAGTTTCCAAAAAAGTATATGGACTATATTTTTGTTGCTATGTTTGGAGAAACCTATAAGTTTGGAGCTAAAGGTAAGGGTAAAATCATTTATAAAATAAATATTAACTTAAATAATGAAGTTAAGTCATGTGAAGAATTTTTAAAATATACTGGTGATGGTCCTGCCTCTATTGTAGGACTTGCTTTTGGCCCGGATGGGCTATATTTTACTGACTTATTTGGAGAGGATGGTTTTAAAAATAAAGGAATAAGTGGAAATATCTATAGAATAATTAGCCAATGAAAGGAGGATATATGAAAGTTGCAGATACTAAAGAAAACCTAATGAAATGTATATGTATGAAGTGTCCAACTCACAATAAATGCATGAAGGATAAGATGGAAGGATTATTCTGTGCAAGGGGAAAGACTACCTGTGAATTAGAAAAGAAAGGTTGCCTTTGCGGAGAATGTCCGGTAGCTTCTGAGAACGATTTAGAAGGAATGTATTATTGCGAAAAAGGAGCTGCTGAGTAAAAACGTTAAAATAATAGATTTTATTAATTATTGATTTCGAATAATAAGACCTCATTGAAATAATGGGGTCTTATTATCTTATAAAGAACTTAATTAATTTACTGAAGATTATCCTGCCTTAGAAAAGGAGTATTTAGGGTTAAAACCAACAGAAAACCTACTATATAATGGAGTTTCTTCTAATCTTGGACCTATTCGTCCACAGTGGCTGGCCACTGTGGACAATGTTAAAACCAAGATTTTACTGCTAAATGAGGAAATTTTTATCCCAGAGTTAGCTGTATAGGTTTAATTATTATCTACCCCACCATGCTAATCTTTATTTATTTAGGAGAACTTTTAGATTAGAAATTATGTTATTCTGATAAAGTCTGAAGAATAAATAACTATTTAAATTTATTTACCCACCAAGAAGATACCTCCTAGTGGTGATGCTCCACGATTCCATATCCTCCAGTGACTGGGTCCTTAAAGATAGGGCACTTTGGAGGAAAATAACTGAGAAGACTGAAAAGGATTATATTTATAATTATTATTACTGCTCCAAGGACATTAATGGATATTTTTCTTTCCCTGATAAGCATAAGCCGGTAGCTTACTATCTGGGCGGCAGCTATGGCAATAAAAAATATTACTATATCTATAGCCAGACTCTCGATATTAAATATTATGGTATATCCATAAAAAAGTGCGACAATCGTGACAGGAAGTACCAGATATGAAATGCCTTTTGCAAAGAAGAAATTCTTGACTTTCTTTCCGAATATAAAGAACTCTATTGTGGCCCACACAAAAGCTGGCCAGAAACCTATTTTAAGATGCTCCCATACACTTTCATTTACCCCACTTATTAAAGCCATCGGTTTCCAGAACCCAGAAAGCTCAAATGTAAAGTGAAGAAGTGCTCCAACCATAAATGTAAATAGTATTCCAAGCATCTCCCAGATCAATATTTTTCTTCTTTCCATTATTTACCTCCAAATATTTAATACTTATATTTTTATAAAAAAGGTAATTTGTATTGCATAAATTATTATTGCATAGAGAGGAGATCCTGCTCTATACAATAATAAATATGAATATTAAATGTTTATAATTATTTCCTGTATTAATACTAATACTTTGTTATCTTATAACTAATATCATTATTTGGCTAATTTGTATATCTCTACAATATCATCCTTTCCCAGTTCCTGAATTTATTGATTGAACCTCCTCAGTGTTTTTGGCTGCAAAGGTATATTAATTAATAATATAAAAAGTTCAGTTAATTATTCGAAGTAAAATGAATAATATTAATATATCAAACAGTTTACGAATACTACAGGTAAGTTTTTCTAATAAAGGTTTAATCATTTACATTAAAGAAAGTACTTATCAAACCCTTTTTAGAGAGAAAAACTATACATATTGGTTCCCCCAAGATGTGAAATTTCGAACCAATTTATAAAGGAATTAATTGGTTTGAAAGATTTATTCTTTATCTAATATTATAAAGAATTTATTTTGACTTGAAATAGTGAGTAGATTATAAATAGAATATTACTAATGATTTGCTATATGGTCCACAAATATAATGTTTGTGCCAAATAATTGTAAAATGCTCTAAAATATACTACAGATTAAACTACAAATTTAAATTAAAAATATGAAATCACAGTTAAAATTATACATCGTTGCTAAAATCCCTTTGGTTAAAGAAATTAAAGACCAATTATTAGAAATATTTAATAATAAGAGCCTTATTAATATTTTATGGTTTAGAAATTATAGTTATAAAAAAGAAAAGATTTTTAAACAAGCTTTTCCCAATAATAAGCTTACTTTTAAGAGCTTTAATTTTAAAAACCCTAAAGAATCAATGTTGGAATTAGATAAATTTGATACTTATTATTTTGATAGTTCTGGTGCATTGTCTTATTATAGAGAATTTTTAATAAGGTTTAATGTTGAAGAACCAAAATATTTTCTTATTGGACATCAGAAATTCCCACCAGTAACAATGGTCTTAAAGAAAAAAAATAAATATCATAAATTATTAACAATTCAAAGAGGAAATGACGATTCAATATATATCAATTTTGAAGGTGAATATTTAGCAAGCGAGTACTATACATCAAATGAAATTATTAAGGGTATAAGTAATATAAAACTTGATTCGGTAAAAGGTAAGTTTTATTCACCTCATATAAGTTATCATCCAAAAAATGGGGAAGTTCATTCAAAAGATAAATTAGGTTATTATTTTATTTCAAACCTTAAAACAAATGATATCAAGGATATTGAGAATAATAAGATATTCCCATTTTTATCATTGGTTACTCATTTTAATTTTGACAATTTAAAAGATATTGGTCCTCCACCATTAAATCAAAATTTTAATTTCATTGAATTAGATAAAAATCCTCCAAAAATTATTAAAGGTAGTATTCCTGCAATTACATTTATAATAATTAATTTAGATGTAATTAGTAAAAATCAAGATCTCTATCTAGATTTTTGGTTGCATAAAAACCTTTCTGATGTTGATGTTTTGGATTCTTTATATGACTGGCAGAAAATTAATATGTATAATCATTTAACTATAAATGATAAATTATCCAATATTTCAATTACTATTTTGTTTAAATCAGTATCATCACAATTAACTTCAAATCAAATTCTGGCAATTTTATTTAGTGAGGAAAAATATTTTATGTGTACATTAAAGAAGATAATTCTTAATTAGCAACCAACTTAATTATACTAGGATGTCAACCTTAACCTTGTTTCATTAATAGCTGCCCCAAATATTGAAATTTCGAACCAATTTTTAAGAGATATTATCAATTTGAAAAAGATTTTTTTAGAAGAGTATAAAATTATAAAATATTATTAGCATTAACATTAAATCCTGCAGCTTTTAATTCTCTTACCAATTCAAATTTCCATTTTCCTGCAGAATCAAATTGGATAAATGTTACACCTATATAATCTGTTGGTATTTCAACTCCATTTTCGTAAAGTGCACAAACATTTTTATCGCCTAATTTAGCTAAAAAATATCCTAATTCAAAAATAACATTCTGTCTTGCCCTTGGTTTTAAATCTGACTCATCTTTCTCTTTTCCAATGTCATCTGAAGTTAATAATATAATCGCAAAACCAACAACATCAGAATATTCGGATAACTTTTTAAAAATTGTCCTTCCCATATTAGCTTGCTCATGAAGTATAATTGGTTCTAGACCTAATTTTTCTATTATCCTTGCAGTTGTTTCTTTCTTTTCTATATTATGGCCATGAACTATAAAAACTTGCTTATTATCAGAAATTGTACCTATTTTTTTTATTTTTTTTTGTTCTTTTATTTTTACAGCTCGCTCACCATAAGTATTTATATCTCGTTCCATCATTTTTAAAATATCCCTACAAAGACCAATATCTTGGCCAAAACTTTCTTTTTCAGTAAGCCCCTCATATCTTTTATTTCCATCTACTACTTTAAATTCTAAAATATTAAATAACTTTGCATAGGTATCGTTAACAAATTCATAAGTTTCAAATATATTTTTGAGATCTCTATGCCATAACTTAAAATCAGTATCGATTTTTGTAGTATCATTAGAGCAACTCGATATATTGTATAATTCTTCTATTTTATCTAATAGAATATCTAGTTTATTTTCTGACATAATTTTTTCCTTATAAAGCCCAAGGGCAGTTTTTATAATTCCAAAACAATCTGCAAAGTAATATGGATTTCTTGATGTCTTTTCGTTGTCTATTAACTTTTTAATCATTAAATAAGAAGAGCTGTCATTTCCTAAAGTATCTTCAATTAATGAAATACATGAATTAAGATATCCTGAATAATCTTCATTTGAAGGGCCTCCTCTCCTATACATGTTATCATCATCCTCGTTCCAACCATGTTTTTTGAGAGTTTGTTCTCCTAACTTAATTAATTCTGAATATTTCTTTAATTTTTTTTCAATATTTTGTTCCATATAATAATACTTAAAAATATTTGATTTTTTATATTATACCATAACAAATAATCAAACCTTCAATGGTAATTAAAGCCTGAAGTGCTTACCTTATTCTATCATCATACCTAGGGATATTGAACACATTTAGAACTATTTATTATCAAAATATTATCGAATTAATTCCCCAAATTAAATTAATAAAAGAAGACTTTGCTATTGTAAGTTAAGTTATCATAGTAACTTAAATAAAATTGCACTTACTATTTTTTATCAGCATTAAATTTAATAAGTGCTTAAATTGCCTCCTCTTAGTTGACATATTTCGAATTTCTTATTTCAAAAAAACTATTAAAGAACTATCATTTCAGACAATGTTAGCTCCTAGTTAGATACCCTATTTCTTTATTTTCAAAATTAGATAAAGAAATTAGTGACATAATTAAAATACTAAGGATAATTATTAGTAGCTAGGTATAATAAATAGATTTTAAATGATAAAATAGTTTACCTATATTTGATAGCCAAAACTAAGATCAAATTTTAAATCTAGACTCATATTTTTTCCTAAAAAGATAGTAATAATATCAAAAGCATCTTGGCAAATTTTAAAGTTATTATCATTATTATTTTTTGATTTTGGATGCATAATATCATTTCTTTCTTTTCTTACTCTGTTGATTTTATTAAAGATTTCCGTGTCATAAATGTTAAACAATTTTAAAACATTTGATTTTATATATGCTGTAAAATCACTATTGTCTTCTAAATCCTCTCTAATTGTTCTATTAATTATTGCCGTGTTTTGCTTACTTTTCAATAAATCAGACCACAATATATTTAAAAATTTTTCAATAATAATCCATGATAAAAGTGTAGAATATGAAAAGTTCATAATTTTATATTCTGATAGTGACTTACTAATTTCAGCTAGAATTTCGACATTCCTATAATCTTTAGAAATATTCTCTAAATCATTATTTAAATCATCAAAAATTATTTTATTGGTATTAATACTATTTTCAATTCTCATATTAGTATAAAATTCCTCTCTTAAAGGACCTGATATACCTTTTAATTTATTTCCTTCATAATCAAGTTTTAAAGTGTTTTGAGAATTTATTTCATAAGTAGTAAAATAACCACCAAGTTTTTTATGCTTTTGAAAAGAAGATTCAAATAATAATTGAATTGCATTTAAATAGGTGATACCTTTTAATATTTTTCTTATAATCAAATCATTGTCAGGTTTTTCAAAAGATATTTCTTCTAATTTTAAAGCAAATATCCCACCATTAAAAATTCTTAAATTGTAAAATTTGCAATCATATTCAATCTCAGCATTAGATAATAATTTAAAAATTCTACTAATATCCCAAGATAGAGGAGAACTTGGTTTTATTATTTTTGGTTCTTTATTAATTAAAAATGAATTAGTTGTGTAAAAACCAATCCATTTTTCTATTTTATTAGTAGTCATTTAAAATTGTGGTTTATATTAGTTTTATTTATATAATCAAACTTATCTACCGATTAATATCTGATAAATAAAATTTATAACAATATTTCTCTATATTTATCTTTTAATTATAATACTATTGATATTTATGTAAAATTTTTTTAATCAATATAAAATAACGTTAAATATTGGGGAGAGAGGATTCGAACCATAAATAAAATATAAGTAATTATATAGTTATAAGTATTAAAACAAGTATTAATATTGGCTCCCCGAGTAGGACTTGAACCTACAACCCTTCGGTTAACAGCCGAATGCTCTACCATTGAGCTATCGGGGAACGCAAGGCTTTAAACGATATGCTATTATAATATATAGAAAGTTTATTGCAAGTAGTTGCCCTGGGTTTTTAAGTCTCTAAAAAATCTTTCAAGGCCCCACTTCTATTCGGGTGTCTCAGCTTACCCAAAGTTTTTGCTTCTATTTGTCTTATTCTTTCTCTTGTTACACCAAATTCCCTGCCAACTTCCTCCAATGTTCTTGGGTGACCGTCGTGTAATCCGAACCTGAGCTGAATTACTTTCCTCTCCCTCTCATTCAAAGTACCTAATACTTCCTGCAGTTGCTCTTGAAGCATGGCAAAAGATGCAGCAGCTGCTGGTGTCTCTACCCTTGAATCCTCAATAAAGTCTCCAAGATGACTATCCTCTTCTTCCCCGATAGGCGTTTCAAGTGATACAGGCTCTTGGGATATTTTCATAACTTCTCTGACCTTTTCAACAGTAAACTGTATTTCATTTGCTATCTCTTTCGGAGTTGGCTCTCTTCCAAGCTTTTGCAGTAATTGTCTTTGCGTTCTTATCAGCTTATTAATAGTTTCCACCATATGAACCGGAATTCTAATAGTTCTTGCCTGATCTGCTATTGCTCTCGTTATAGCCTGCCTTATCCACCATGTTGCATAAGTAGAAAATTTGTAACCTTTTCTATAATCAAACTTTTCTACAGCCCTTATAAGCCCAAGGTTTCCTTCCTGAATAAGGTCTAAAAATAACATTCCCCTGCCTACATACTTCTTAGCTATGCTCACAACAAGTCTCAAGTTTGCTGCAACAAGTTTTCTTTTAGCGTCCATATCGCCATCCTCAACCTTTTTAGCAAGCTGAACTTCCTCTGCAGCAACAAGCAACCTGACTTTGCCAATTTCTTTAAGGTACATTCTTACAGGATCATTGGTAGGAGATTTTATATTAAAATCTAAATTTCTTTTTAAAAGATTATTCTTTTTTTTCTTAACAGCCAAATTGTCAATACCCTCATCTTCTTCACTTATGATCTCTATTTCTAAATTCTGCATAACGTCATATATATTTTCTATCTGTTCCTTAGTTAAATCTATCTCTGAAAGCATATCGCCAATTTCCTCAGTAGTTAGCACCCCTTCTTCTCTGCCTTTATTTATTAATTCTTTTACCTCTTCCAACTTAAGCTCAGAACCCTTTTTCATGTTTAAATCACCCCATAATTTATTTAAAATTATTATAACCTTAATAAATTATAATTAGCCTTATTTTAATATATTTTATCATTAAATATAACTACATTGTTTAACCAGAAATATTTAACTTTCTTTTTTCTTCCTCAAGCTCATTTATTTTATGATTGAGCCTGTCAATCTTACTTTTTACCTCTTCTTTCCTTGACTCATTTTCTCTGTTTTTGTTTCCCTCTAATTTTATCTTTTTTTGGATACTCTCCAGGGCTAACATTTGCTTTCTAGTTTTTTCTATCTCTCCTGAAATGTGAATTTTTTGCAAATTCTTTAGCACTTCAAGACAAGCCATATTTTCATCACTGTAATGTTTCTTGTTAAAAAATACGTAATTATATATTTTTTTTACATCTACATCCTCTATTTCATTTTCTGATATTTCTAAAGGAAAATTTATTTTCTTACCTTTTGCCTTATATCTGTCAATTTTATTTTTTGCTATCAAATAAAGTTTTTTTGTATCCTCAAATCTGAAATATTCTGCTCCTAAATTTAATAACTTTTCCACCGAATTTCCGACGCCATTTATTATAAGTGTTAATGCTTCTAATTCTATATTTTTAATCGGTGGGATGCTTACTCTGTGCAAACTTTCTTTGCCATTTTTATCCCTTCCGCCCCAGCTTGCTACTTTGTCTTTATAAGCGTAAGACTTTTTAAGCATTTCTTCAAGCAATAAGCTTTCCTTAATATCTAATTTCTGGGATATTTTTTTTAAGCATTCTTCTTGCACAATTCTTGATGATAAAGTGGAAATAAACTGCAGCAGCACATTACTGGCTCTTAGTTTTTCGTAAAGATTGGAAATATTGTATTTTCTCAGAATCACATCAATGGTAAAATCTATTATGCTTACAGAATTCTCAATCCTCTTAATAAAGCTCTCCATGCCTTTTTTTATAATGAAATCTGCAGGATCGTATCCTTCATCTAAAATAGAAACACATATGTTAATATTGTTCTCGTGATATAAATCCAACCGTTCATTATATTCCTGCAATCTTTCCATCCCTTTAAGAGAAGCGCTTCTTCCTGCCTCATCGCTATCAAATACAAGTATTATGTTTTTGGTAAACCTTCCCAAAATTTTAACCTGGTCTGATGTAAGAGCAGTCCCAAGGCTGGCCACAACATTCTTCACCCCACATTGATTTAGTGCCATCGCATCTGTATATCCCTCCGTTATCAGTACTCTGTCTTCAGCAACAATGTGGCTTTTAGCCTCAAAGATTCCATATATATTTTTGCTTTTTGAATAAAGCTTAGTTTCCGGGGTATTTATGTACTTTGCAGTTTGTCCTTTTTCTTCATCAAAACCGGGGATGATTCTTCCTCCAAATCCTACGGTTTTGTTAACAATATCTTTTATGGGGAACATTATTCTTCCTCTAAATCTGTCATATATTTCATTCCCCCTTTTACTACTTTTAACAGCAAGCCCGCACTCTAAAATTTCTTCGCAGCTATAACCCCTCTTTTTTGCAAAATTTGAGAAATTATCCCAGCTGTCCAGGCTAAAACCAACTTCAAACTGCTCTACTGTCTTATTTTCAAAGCCTCTTTTCTTTAAATAATTCATAGCAGGAGCACCCTTTTTGCTGTTAAACAATATATAGTTGTAGTACTTTTTAGCAAGTTCATTTAATTCAAACAATCTACTTTTTTTCTTACCTGCTTCTGGAGAACCGCTATGGGAATAACTTAATTTATAGCCTGATTTATTAGCTAGAAACTCCACTGCCTCCAAAAATTGTATGTTTTCCATCTTCATTATAAAACTTATTACATCGCCGCCTTCCCCACAACCAAAGCAATGATATAATTGCTTAATTGGATCTACCGTAAATGATGGAGTTTTCTCTTTATGAAAAGGACAAAGGCCTGTGTAATTCTTTCCAGCTTTTTTTAAGTTTACGTAACCTGAAACAATATTATATATATCTGCCCTTGCTTTCAGTTCATCTACCTCACCATCTTTTAAGCTTCTGCCCATATCCCTCTTTTTTTATTTATCAGTTATGTGTATATCAGTTATTTTATACCATATTGCATTTATCTGAAACAATCAGACTTTAAATATTTACCAATACAAAAGTTCATGTAGTGTGCCAGGTAGGATTTTACAGAATTACTTCTTATATGCAGTCTACTTCAACATATGACCTATTTGTAATAGCATATGCTATTCGCTTAGGATTAGGCAAACCAGTTGTATGACCATTGTGCCATGCAAAAAGCCTGTTCTACCCTTTATTTTCTTTTTCTTTTATTGCTGCCTGTGCTGCTGATATTTTTGCTATAGGTATCCTGTAAGGTGAACAGCTAACATAATCTAAGCCAATCATATGACAAAATTTTACAGATTCTGGATCTCCGCCATGCTCCCCACAAATGCCAATTTTTAAATCTTCTCTTACTTTTCTGCCCTTTTCTACAGCAATTTCTACTAATTTGCCAACACCTTTTTTATCTATAGTTGCAAATGGGTCTTTTGCAAGTATCCCTTTTTCTATATAATCAGGAAGAAACTTTCCAGAGTCATCCCTTGAGTACCCAAATGTTAACTGAGTTAGATCATTGGTCCCAAAACTAAAAAACTCAGCTTCTGAAGCAATTTCATCAGCAGTAACACAAGCTCTCGGAATCTCAATCATTGTTCCAACTTTGTAATCAAATTTTATGCCGCTTTCTTTCATTACTTTACCAGCAATATTTACTATTTGTTTTTTTAGTATTTTTATTTCCTCAACAATGCCAACCAAAGGTATCATAACCTCTGGTATAATCTTATAGCCTTCCTTTGTTAATTTTGCAGCAGCTTCGAATATTGCTCTTGTCTGCATCTCAAGAATTTCAGGAAAAGTAACAGAGAGCCTGCATCCTCTATGTCCAAGCATTGGATTCATTTCATGAAGAGAATTTATAGTCGCCTTAAGATCCCCAACTTCTATGCCAAGTTCTCCTGCAATTTCTTTGATATCTTCTTCTTCCTTAGGTAAAAACTCATGCAGCGGCGGATCAAGAAGCCTAATTGTAACAGGCAAATTTTTCATAGCTTTGAATATTTCAATAAAATCATTTCTCTGCATTGGAAGAAGCTCCATTAATGCTTCCTTTCTTTCTTTCTTTCTGCTGGCAACTATCATTTTTCTAACTGCTTTAATTCTATCACCTTCAAAAAACATATGTTCTGTTCTGCAAAGGCCAATCCCCTCTGCGCCAAATTTTAAAGCAACTTCAGCATCCATTGGAGTATCTGCATTTGCCCTGACGCCAATTTTCCTATATTTGTCTACCCAACCCATAAAAATTTCAAAATTTCTTGTAATTTCAGGGTCTACTACTGGAATTTCCCCTAAAAAGACTTCCCCTGTTGAACCATCAAGAGTAATCCAATCTCCATACTTGATTTTATTTCCATTAACTAAAAAATACTGCTTGGCCTCGAATACTTTTATATCTTCACAGCCAGCAACACAACATTTGCCCATACCCCTTGCTACTACTGCAGCATGAGAAGTCATTCCTCCCCGCGCAGTTAATATTCCCTGTGCTACTGCCATTCCCTGGATATCCTCGGGCGAAGTTTCGGTCCTCACTAAAATAACATTTCCTTTTTTGGATTCTTCCACTGCAGAATCAGCGTCAAATGCTACTTTGCCCACTGCTGCTCCTGGAGATGCCGGCAATCCTTTCCCAATTAGCTGACCTTTTTCTTTTGCTTTTTCATCCAACTGCTTATGAAGCATTTGATCGATCTGCTCTGGCTCTATCCTCATTACAGCAGTTTTTGTGTCTATAAGCTTCTCATTTACCATATCTACCGCTATCTGTAGAGCTGCAGCTGCTGTTCTCTTCCCGGTCCTTGTTTGCAGCATATATAAATTACCTTTTTGGATAGTAAATTCTAAATCCTGCGTATCTCTATAATGTTCTTCTAATTTTTTACATATCCCTATCAACTGCTTATAAATATCAGGCATTTCATTCTTTAATTTGGAAATAGGTTTTGGAGTTCTAATACCCGCAACTACATCCTCTCCCTGGGCATTTATCAAATATTCCCCATATACTTTATTTTCTCCAGTTGATGGATTACGAGTAAAAGCAACACCTGTTCCTGAATCTTCGCCCATATTACCAAATACCATTGCCTGAACATTTACAGCAGTTCCAAGATTATGAGGAATATCATGGATATTTCTATATGCTATTGCTCTTTTATTATTCCACGACTTAAATACAGCATCCATAGACATCTGAAGCTGTTCTCTTGGGTCTTGAGGAAAACTTTTGCCTTTTTCGTTTTTTATTATTTTTTTGTAATCTTCTACCAGCTCCTTTAAATCATCCGCCGTAAGCTGCGTATCAAATTTTACGCCCTTCTCGTCTTTTTTTGCCTGTATGGATTTCTCAAACTTTTCATGCTCTACATTCATTACAACATCACCAAACATTTGAATAAATCTTCTGTAAGAGTCCCAGCAAAATCTTTCATTGTTTGTCTTATCTATTAAGCTTTTTACTGTTTTATCATTTAAGCCTAAATTTAGCACAGTATCCATCATACCTGGCATAGAAATAGCAGCACCTGACCTAACAGACACCAGCAGCGGGTTCTTATAATCCTTAAACGACATTCCCATCTTATCTTCCAACTTTTTTAAGTTTTCATTAATCTGCTCATCCAAGCCTTCAGGATATCTTTCTCCTAAATCATAAAATAAATTACAAACCTCAGTTGTAATAGTAAATCCCTGTGGTACGGGAAGGCCAATATTTGTCATCTCCGATAGATTTGCACCTTTACCTCCCAATAGCTTTTTCATTTCTTTAGTGCCTTCTCCAAAAAAATAAACATATTTTTTAGAAGTCATTTTTAATTATTCCTTTCTTATAAATTTACATTTAATTTGATTCTATGCACTGCTTCCAGCACAATAAATCTACTAATCCTACAACATATGAAACTTTATTGCACCTCTTATTTATATTAAAAATATAAAAATCACTTAGTGCCCTGCAGTTTTAATGAATTTTATTTCCTTCAATTACTAATTTAGAGAAATCTGCCATAAGCAAATATAAATCCATAACAACTTTGACAAGGTTAACCCTATTGGCCCGTATCTTCTCGTCTTTATCCATTACTAAGACATTATCAAAAAAATCATCTATATCCTTGCCAGAACTACCAAGCTCCGCAAGAATGCAGCCGTACTGCTTTTTCTCAATATAATCTACTATGATATTTCTTTTCTCAGTGGCAGAAGAAAAAAGTTTTTTTTCATATTGGCTGCTTAAAAGTTGGGTATTTACATCAGAAAAAGTTTTCCCTTTTATAATATTTTTGCATCTCACCATAGGAGTAGATATAGTTTCTATGTCCTTTTCTTTTATAAAATCTTCTATAGCTTTATACCTTAAGTCTATATCCAGAACGGAAGAGCACCCTGATGCCAATACTGCTTCAAGTACATCCAGTCTTCTGTTTTTCTTTTCAAGCATAAATCTATATCTTGCAACAATAAAATCCTTGATCTCCCTGCAAACTTCTTCTTTATTAATATCTTTAAAATTAAACTTTTCAATATATAGCCCTAAACTGTAACTTATCAAGTCTTCCATGTCTAAGTCATATTTTTTTTTAAGTACAGAAAGTACCATACCAGAAGCCTTTCTTCTAAGTGCAAACGGGTCCTCAGAACCTGACGGAATATTACCAACCAGAAACATTCCTGAAATCGTATCAATTTTGTCAGCTACTGATAAAATTGAACCAACATCTGTATCAGGAAGCATATCTCCCGAAAATCTTGGCAAATAATGTTCAAATATTGACTCTGGTATGTCTAATTTTTCTCCTCTTTCCCTTGCATATTCTTTTCCTACTATTCCCTGAAGCTCGGGAAATTCCACAACCATATTAGTGACTAAATCACATTTGCAAAAAATGGCTGCCCTGCTTAAGGAATCATGGATATTATCATTTTTCAGTATGCCCTTATCTTTTAGAAGACTGCTGGTATGCAGACAGATCTCTTTGAGCCTGCAAGCTTTATCATATATGCTGCCAAGATTTGAATAAAAAATTACACCTTTTAATTTTTCGCACCAACTGTCAAAATCATGTTTTTTGTCCTCTTCGTAAAAAAATACTGCATCGCTCAGTCGTGCCCCAAGCACCTTTTCGTTTCCATTTATTATTTCACCACTTTTGTCTTCAATACCATTCTGCACTACAACAAATTGCGTACTAACATTACCAGCCTTATCAATTACTGCAAAATATTTTTGATGGTGCTGTATAACTTTTATTAATATTTCTTTTGGCATATAAAGAAATCTTTTAGAGAAATTACCAACAAGAACATTTGGTATTTCTACCAGGTTAACAACTTCATTCAGCAAATCTTTATCTGGAACAATTTCAAACTCTCCGTTCCATGTATTTTTTCTAAGATTATTTAACCCATCAATTATTAATTCTATTCTTTTTTTGAAATCTACTATTACCCTTCCCTTATCCTCCAATGATTTTAGATAGCTGTCTGCATCATCTACAGTAATAGGTTCCGGACTAAGTGTGCGATGTCCAAAAGTAATATTCCCGGAAGTTAAACTCTCAATTGCAAAGTTGATTACATCGCTTCCAAATAATGCCAGTATCCATCTTATCGGGCGTGCAAATTTAATACTGTAGTCTCCCCATGTCATTTGTTTTGGGAACACCAAAGAAAGCACCGAATCTTTTAATATGCCAGGAAGCAATTCTGCAGTCTTTCTCCCTTCCTCCACAATTTTTTTACCTATGTATATTCCTTTGTTAATTTCTATTTCTTCAAGACTGCTAACATTAATATTTAAGCTTTTTGCAAAACCTATTGCAGCTTTTGTTGGAGCACCATCTTTGTCAAATGCAATTTTTTTTGGCGGGCCTGTAATTATTTTTTTCTGCGATCTTTGTGTTTCTGCCAAACCACTTACCATGGCAGCAAGCCTGCGCGGTGAGCCGAAAGTCTTTACACTAACAAAATCAATTCTATTTTGAGTTAACCTTTTTTTAAGTATTTCTTCTAAACCAAGAGTTCCCTCCTCTACGCAGGAAGCTGGTAATTCTTCTGTTCCTATTTCAAAAACTAAATCTTTTTTCATGTTTTATAACTTTTCTAAGAATTCTTTTTTAAAAGTGGATAGCCTAACTTTTCTCTCTGGGAAACATAAGACTGACATAAGGCTCTTGCAAGACTCCTCACTCTTGCAATATAAGATGTTCTTTCTGCAACACTGATTGCTTCCCTTGCATCAAGCAAGTTAAAAACATGCGAGCACTTTAACACATATTCACATGCTACAAAAACCAGATTTTTGCTTATTACTTTCCTAAACTCTTTTTCAAATTTCTGAAACAAATCTACAAGCATATCAATATCTGCTAATTCAAAATTATACTTGGACCATTCTTTTTCAGATTCAAACTGAACATCGCTATAAGTTATGTCATCCGACCATGCCAGATCCCAGAAGCTATCTTTCTTTTGAAGATACATAGCTATCCGCTCCAGGCCATAAGTAAGTTCAGCTGATACCGGCTTCAGTACGATTCCACCCATTTGCTGGAAATAAGTAAATTGTGTTATTTCCATTCCATCGGCCCATACTTCCCATCCCAATCCTGCTGCACCTATAGTTGGCGATTGCCAGTCGTCTTCTACAAATCTTATATCGTGCAGCTTTAAATCAATTCCAAGACTCTTAAGAGATCCCAGATACAAATCTACTACATTGTCAGGAGATGGCTTTAAAAGAACCTGAAATTGATAATAGAACTGCGTCCTGAAAGGATTTTCTCCATATCTTCCATCAGTGGGCCTCCTGCTTGGTTCAACATAAGCTACGTTCCAGGGCTCCGGACCCAAACATCGCAAGAACGTGTCAGGATTAAATGTCCCGGCACCTTTCTCTAAATCCATCGGCTGTCTTATAAGGCAGCCGTTGCCTGCCCAGTACTTTTGCAGATTAAAAATAATATCCTGAAAATTCATAGTCTCTTATTTTAATAATATTAATTTCAATAGTCAATTTATTATTGCAATTATGTGCCTCTATATCCCTATCTTCTTTAAATATTTGAAACTCTTTATATTGCAATCAATATGATAGGTTATATAATTTTCCATCAAACTGCGCACTTTTTTTAAAACTTGCAAGTTTACTTCCATATCTCTAAAATCTTCAATTTTTAGATTAAATAAATCGCACAAAAATCTGTAGGCTGAAACATCTAACTTTACTGTGCCTTCCAAAAATTCTGAGCATCTCTCACAAAGAATTCCGCCAAATTTTATTGAAAATGGGATATTACTGCTTCGGAAAGAATATAAGTCCTTCATATCCATACCGCACTTACAACAATTTTTAAGCAGAGGATTGTAGCCAATGATCTTTATACTTTTTGCCCCAAAAAAACATACTGCTTTTTTAAGTGATACTATATCTTCATTATCAAAGCCATCAATTTCATTGAAACAAACATAAATTAATTTAAACAGCATCTCAGAAGACCCTCCGCTATGTTGGGTCTTTAAAACTATTTCACTAATCATCTCGCAAAATACAAATTTATAGAAATCACTGGGAATATTCTTAAAACTTTTTAGTATTTCAGCCTGTGTTATAATATCCAGACTTTTTCCAGTAGAAATTTCTAAATCTACAATATTGAAAAGTTCAAGCCTGCCGCCAAACTTACTTTTTGCCTTCCTTGCTCCTTTTGCAACTGCACTGATCATCCCGTCCTGCTGGGAATACATTTTAATTATTTTATCTGACTCACCTAATTTGTATGACTTTAAAATGACAGCTTTAGCTTTATAAGAGGGCATTTACTATAAAATTTGATTTGACATTTTATTTGTTAAAAATTCTACCATATTCTTCTATTATATTTATCCCGCTACTCGTCCCGAGTCTGGTTGCACCAGAATCTATCAAAGCCTGCGCATCTTTAAATGTTTTAATTCCGCCCGATGCTTTTACTCCTATATTCCTGCTAACAGCTTCTCTTATGGTTCTTACATCATCAAGCTCTACGCCTCTTACTCCGAAGCCAGTAGAAGTTTTGATAAAATCTATTTTGACACCTTCCAAAATCCTGCATACTTTTTTAATTTCCTCTCTGGTAAGAACACCTGTTTCAATAATTACTTTAATATTAATATGTCTGTTGTATTCTGCCATTTGTTCTCTTCTGATAACACTGACTATTGTTCCCATTTCTTTTTCAATATAATAATAATTTCCACTTTTTAGCGCCCCTAAATTCATTACCACATCCAACTCATCTGCACCTTTTTTTACATTATCCCTGGCTTCAAACACTTTTGTTTCAATAGTGTTTGCCCCAAGAGGGTAGCCGACAACAGAACAAACCTTTACATCGGTCCCTGCTAATATTTTACTGGAAGGAGCTATAAAACATGGATTTATACACACTGCAGCAAAGTGGTACTTCTTAGCATTAATACATAAGTTATTTATATTTTGAAAAGTTGCAGTTGGGCCAAGCAATGTCTGATCAATGGTTTTTGCAAGTTGTTCTTTGGTTAGCGTTTTAATCACCCTACCTTTCTATATAACTATTTTTTTACTATAATTTTAACCTCATTAAATACCTGTCTATTCCACTTCCGTATTCGTCCTTTCTCAAATCAATAACTGCAAACCCGTATTTTTTATACAATTTTAAAGCAGCTTCATTTTCTGGATCTACTGTCAATTCTATGGTTTTTAAATTTTCCGCTTTCAGCATGCTTATTATTTTACTCAGAAATATTTTGCCGATACCCTGTGCTCTAAATTCCCTGTCAATATAAAAAGAATGGACAAAAGCTGATTGATTGTCATCCCAATTTTTTATTAGCTCACATACTCCGATAATTTCACCATCATCTGCTTTCTGTACCACTGCCAGCTTTCCATATCTAATTATAACCGGTATAACCCATTCATTGATTGAGGCTTTGCTTCCCAAATTTTTATTTTCTAATTCTTTTATCCTGGCTATCAATCTGTTGTCAAAATTTTTTATCTCAACTATATTTACGTCTACCATATCCATTGCAGCCACTATACTTTGTGGGCTTAAATAAAAATGTTTTCTTTTAGCGCCCTTACTCTAAATTTTACAATACCTGTCAAGAGTATTAAATCTTAAAGACAGACATTGCATCATTTAAAATATTCTCCTGAATTCCCTCCATTTCTATTCTGCCTTCCCTTTCTTCATGATCATAACCATATATATGAAGGATACCATGAGTCGCAAGCAATATTATTTCTAATTCTGAGTTCCAGTTTGCTTTCGCTCTGCAAGCATTCTCCTCTGCAACTTCAGGGCATATAATTATTTCACCAATTGTAAAGTGCCCATCTTTATCTCCAAACTCATTTGCATCTTTTTTAAAAATAAGCTCACTATTATTTTCCACATACGAAAAAGACAAGACATCTGTTTCTCTGTCCACATTTCTATACTTTTTATTTAATCGTCTTATTTCTTCCTTTTCAGCAAATACAACGCTCAGCTCATAATTTTGGCTTCTATTAAATTTATTTGAGATGTATGTTATAACCTTTTCCATAATGTTCAAATTTAGCTTTACTTTGTCTTGATTGTTGATTAAGATAACTCTCATTTAACGCCCTCTCACATAATAAGATAAATAGCTTACAGCTAAAACTTTTTTAAACAAAAACCACACAAACCGATTAAACTACTCAGGAACAACTTTTAAGTCTGATTCAGGATAGGAAATTCTGGAGTGATATATAGAAATAAGGCCTTCAATTAAGGTACTTTTAACTGTGTTTATTTCTTTTATTTTTATATCAGCATCATCCAGCTGGCCATCTTTTAGCCTCTCTTCTACTATATCATTTACCATTTGCTCTATTTTCTTAGGAGTCACATCATCAATTGACCTGACAGCAGCTTCAACTGAATCAGCCAGCATCAGGATAGCTGCTTCTTTGCTCTGAGGTTTTTTAGTTGGATATCTAAAATGTCCCTTTAATCCTTCAGCAGCACCATTTGATGCTTTAGCGAATTCCATATCCTTTTGCTTTTTATAAAAATAAGTTATCAGCGAATTCCCATGATGCTGAGAAATAATCTCTATTACTTCCTCAGGAATTTTATTTTTAATTGCTATCTCTATGCCATCCTTTATGTGATTTGCTATTACATTTCTGCTCATTGATGGATTCAAGCGGTCATGGATATTTTCAATGCCAATTTGATTTTCATAAAAATATTCAGGCCTTTTCATTTTTCCAAGGTCATGATACAGGGCAGCTACTTTTACAAGAAGTGGATCAGCTTCTATAGCCTTTGCACTACTTTCAGCTAAATGTCCTACAAGCAGGCTATGATTGTATGTGCCAGGAGCAGAAATCAAAAGTTTCTCTAAGAGTGGTTGATCGGTGTGGGAAAGTTCAAGCAATCTCATAGCAGTTACTATTCTGAATGTAGATTCAATAAACGGAAGCAGCCCTATTGTCATAACTGTACATACAATACCATTTAGCACGCCTAACATTGTATACAGAGCTATGGTTTGCACTTCCCCGCCAATAAGATTTACAATCAAGAATAAAAATCCAAGGATAAGTGCACTTATAAAACCAGCTTTCATCACTTCTGACCGCTGTGAAACATTTGATACCAGGTATGTAGCAAAAATTCCACCAAGTATATAAACAAGCATGATGCTGAAATCAAAATCAGTGGCTATTCCAGAAAAAATACTGAGACAAATAGTCATCATTATACCTATGCGGGAATCAAAGATAATAGTACAGAGCATTGACGCTGCAATTACTGGAAATAGATAATTCCACAGCTCCAGGTGAACAGAAGAAAGAAATGTAAGCAATCTTATTATTGCAGCAAACACAACTATAATTAAAGAATTTAAGAATAATTTCTTTAAATCATTAAAGATTTTTGTGTTAAATCTGTATATATAAAATCCAAACAAAAATAAAACTATAAAAACTATAAAAAATATATAAAAAAATCTGTACCAGTTGTATTGTCTTTGCAATAAACCTAATTTTGCCAATATTTGTATATCATTTTGGCTGACAATTTCACCTTCGGAAACAATAATTTGTCCCTTTGTAATGCTGACAATATGAGGAGGAGTGTTTTGCTTTGCTTCTTCTTTAGCATTTTCTGTAGCTACGGAATCAAATACAGCAGTAGGCTGGATATTTTTTTGAAGAACAGCACTTATTATGGGTACGTATTCTTCCTTTATATCTTTATCATTTTTAATAAATTCTATGGTTTTATTTTTTACAAAATCTAATTCTGTGGGCCTAATTTCATCTCTCATTACCTGCTTTGCAATTTCCTGGGTTTTCTCTGCGAGAAAATTATTTTCCTCTATAGATAGCTCAAGAACAGATGAAATAATTGGCTCTGGATATACATTCCCAAGCATGTTAGACAGATACTCAACCTTTTCCTCAAAAGACATATCAACTTTTTTCTGAACAATCCTGGCCAATGTATAAAAATATCTAATTTGGTAAAGAGCTCCTTCTTCACCGCTTAATATATTTACATCATATTTATATACATCTTCTACTTCGGCCACATTTTTACTTCTATCTTCTTCTGTTTTTTCCATATCCTCAAAATCTACATTTCTGCTTGCTTTGATTGTACGAGGACTTGGCTTGCCAATCTCTACTACAATATTAGGGGCATAATTATAGGAAAGAATAGTAATTACAAGGGCTGCAGTCAAAACAAATAAATATAGCCTCTGAGCATGCTTGCTTTTAAAAGAAAAATATTTACGGAAAAACCCTATGGCCTTTTTATTATTGTTGTTGCCATTTTTGTGCTTTATAATTTCTTTGGTCTTATTTATTATTTTTCTATTTCTTGCTATCATTCTTTAAATCTTCCTCATATGCTTTGTAAGCATCCACTATCTTCTGGACTAATGCGTGCCTTACAATATCTTTAGAAGTAAGATACACAAATTCTATTCCGGGAATATTCTCCAGTATTTTTCTTACTAAAATAAGCCCTGATTTCTTTTCTACTGGTAAATCTACCTGAGTGATATCTCCTGTTACCACAACTTTGGAACCAAATCCTAATCGTGTAAGGAACATCTTCATCTGTTCAGGAGATGTATTTTGTGCCTCATCAAGAATAATAAAAGAATTATTTAGGGTACGCCCCCTCATATAAGCCAGCGGAACTACTTCTATAATACTCATATCCATGTACTGCTGAAATATTTCAACATCTATCATTTCATATAAAGCATCATAAAGCGGCCTTAGGTAAGGGTTTACTTTATCATAAATATCACCCGGCAAGTATCCCAGCTTTTCGCCAGCTTCAACTACCGGCTTCACTAAAACTATTCTCCCAATTTCATTTTTTTCAAGTGCATTTACAGCCATAGCCAAAGCTAAATAAGTCTTCCCTGTGCCGGCAGGGCCTATACTAAATACAATGGTATTTTCTTTAATAGCCTCAACATATTTCTGCTGACCTTCAGTGCGCGGTTTAATTTTCTTACCACTGCTTACTGTAATAAGATTATTAAATATTTCATGTGGAGTTAATATTGATTTACTTTCCATAATCCTTATTGAATCATCAATTTTCTGAGCATTTATTTGTTGTCCAAGATTAATCTGCAGGGTTAGCTCATTAAGTAATTTTTTTACTTTATTAACATTTTTACTTTTACCTGTTACTTCGATATCATTGCCTAATACAAAAACTTCTACATTATATTCTTTCTCTACCAGTTTAACCAGCTTATCTCTATCTCCAAGTAACTCTGCAATTGAATGATTCCCCACAAAATCAAGGGTGAATTTTTGTTTGATAATAGACAAAGTTTACGCTCCTTTAAAGATTACACTTAACCGGCTATTTTACATAACGGCTAAATTTATTTTTTATCATATTTAGCCAGGGGGCCATCCAAACTTTCTTTTGCCCATGATATGAAAATGTAAGTGCTCCACACTCTGACCTGCGCCGATTCCTGTATTTGTCACCAGCCTAAACCCATCTTTACCCAGCTCATAATTTTTAGCTACCTTTACAACCATGTCCATCATCTCTTTAATTGTATCATAACCCAGTTCTTCTATTTCCATGATAGACTTTACGTGTTTTTTAGGGACCATTAAAAAATGAACTGGCGCTTTTGGACTTATATCCTTAAATACAAGAACATTATCAGTCTCATAAACAATACTGCTATCTATTTCTTTATTTATAATTTTACAAAAAAGACAATTTTCCATAATATTACTGCCTCCCAAATATGTATATTTTACCACCAAACTGCAAATTATACTCTATTTTTAGATCTTTACAACAAATGCGCAGGCATCACATCCCCCTATGTTTTGTGCATTTTTCCAATTAAGCCATCCTCATATGCTGATTCTATTTTAACTTCAACCAATTTTCCCTTCTTTAAAATTTCAGCATCACTGCAATCTAATGGAAAATAAACTTTAATATAATTCTCAGAGGTTCCAACTGCAATCTTTTTCTCCTTATCCACTTTTTCTGTAACTACCTTAAAAAATTTACCAACACCATTTCTTATATAATCATTTCTTAGCTTGCTGCCAATCTCCCTTAAAAACTTGCTCCTTTCAGATTTAACACTTTCTGCAACCTGTCCCCCCATACTGTAAGCTTCTGTATGCATCCTCCTAGAATATTTGAAGACATGCAGCTTGCTGAAAGAAACCTTTTTTATTAAGTCCACAGTTTGCATAAAATCTTCTTCACTCTCATAAGGAAACCCAACAATAACATCAGTTGTTATTGCTATATCCGGAACAGACTTTTTAATGGATCCCGCCATATTTAAAAAATAGCCCCTGCTGTAAGGTCTTCTCATAAGTTTTAAGATCTTATCACTCCCGCTTTGAAGTGGTATGTGAAAATGAGGCGCAATTCTACCACTTTCTTTAATTAAGTCAGTAATCCTGCTGTCAATTTCATTTATTTCGATGGAACCTAATCTTATTCTTTTTATACTTGAAGACTCTATAATTTTTTCAAGCAAATCTGCCAAATCCCTGGCATTTCTGCCACCACTGCAAGTCTCTGTATCAATATCTACAGCATACTTTCCAATATGAATTCCTGTAAGCACAACTTCATCAAAACCTGCTGCAGCTAAATTTCTAATTTGTGCCAAAACTAACTCATCAGGTGTACTCCTGTAGCCTCCCCTCACTTTAGGGATTATGCAGTAGCTGCAATTCTGTTCACATCCATCCTGAATTTTTACCAGTGCCCTGCTATGAACTAAGTTTTGGAATTTCTTATTCCCAGAACTTACAGCCAGACCAGTTTTTGTATTCCACCTTCTGCGTGCTAACTCCTCAATCACAGAAGGGATGCTGTGTTTGTCCTTATTTTTTACCATGCAGTCAACTCCGCTGTCCAGCAAAAACTTCTCGTTAAAAACAACATAGCATCCAGTCACAATCACCGTGCTTAAAGGAGACTTTGATTTTATTCTCCTTACAATCTGTCTTACTTTCCTGTCACTTTGGGAAGTTACCGTACAGGTATTAATAATACAAAAATCAGGGTCATCACTATACTGTACAAGCTTAAATCCTTTGCCCAATAGTTCTTTTATAATATAATCTGATTCACTTAGATTGGTTTTGCATCCGAGCGTATTTATTGAAAATTTTATATCAATCATTTTTTGCTTTTATACTCAAAATATAATCCACTATAGATAAAAAATAAACTGAGGCAGTTTCTGATCTTAATATTTTCTTGCCAAAATTTACTGCAATAGCTCCGCTTTTTTTAAAAAACGATACTTCTCTTTCTTCAAAACCACCCTCTGGACCTATTATGTATCCGATACTTTTAGCACTGCTTATTTTGCTGTCAATATTATTTAACCTGCCCGGATAATTTATTTCCTTGTTTTTTACCTTATCATAACCCTCATATGGAATATAGAAAACATCAAATTCCGATGCTTCAATATTATAAATATTTACAGAAGGAGCGATTTCACATATAAAATCCCTCTTACACTGTTTTGATGCCTCTTTAGCAATTTTTTGCCAGCGCTTAATTTTATTTTCTGTCTTTTTATTATCTGTTATAACCCTGCTGCTGAAAACCGGGACAATCCTGTCAATGCCTATCTCAACTGTTTTCTGGATTGCAATTTCCATGGCATTCTTTTTAAGAATGCACTGAAACAAAACTATGTGCGGCAGTCTCCTAAAAATTTTTATTCTTTCTCTAATTAGCAGCGTAACTCCATATTTGCTCACACCTGTGACTTCGGTTCCATACCTGTACTTGTTATTATCTGAAACCTTTATATAATCACCCTTTCTTATCCTTAAAACATTTATCAGGTGATTTAATTCTTCTTTGACTATTATCTCGTTTCCGGCAACATCGTCTTTTTTTATAAAAAAATAAGGGTAACTCATTTTACTTATATATTTACTACCTGTTCTTTTAAATAAATTATTAATAAGAAAAAAGATGGTAAACTTTTGTAATAAGATTATGCAGCTTTCTAAAAATTAATTAGATTTAAAATAAAAATAAAGCTCCAGCAAAAAAGAATTTGCCAATAGAACAAGTTGTTATTTTTTAAAAGCATTTTTGACATTTGAAAAGAAGCTGCCAGCTGCATCACCCACTATTTCTTCTCTTCCTTCAGCAAATCTTTTTAGAAGTTCTACTTCTTCATGAGTAAGTTTTGTTGGAATCTTTACATTTACGTCTATGATGTGATCTCCTCTTCTGTATCCATTAAGGTGTACCATGCCTCTGGATTTGAGAACTATTTTTGTTCCAGCCTGAGTCCCGGGCTTTATTATTACTTCCTCTTCACCATCAAGCGTCTCCACCACAAGCTTGCAGCCAAGTGCAGCCTGGGCAAATGATATATCAATACTGGATACAACATCATCTCCAACTCTTTTGAAGCCGGGGAGGAGCTTTACTCTTACAGTAATAAAAAGATCCCCACTGGTAGAGCCTATCCCGCTGCTATTTCCCTTTCCTACAACCCTGAGTCTGTCTCCATCGTGAATACCAGCAGGAATATCTACTTTTACCCTTTTCTTTTTTCTATAATAACCGTTCCCCCCACATTTTTTGCATGGATCTTTTATTATTTTTCCTGTCCCCTGGCAATTTTTACATGTAGATGTTGTTATTATGCTGCCAATAAAAGTTTGCCTTGTGCTTCTTACCTGTCCTGTACCCCTGCATACGCTGCAAGTTTCAATTTCCTTTTCATCTGCGCTTCCTTTGCCGCTGCAAACTTCGCAGATATCATTTGCAAGATATTCTACCTCTTTCTTTACACCAAATGCAGATTCTTTAAAACTGCACGTAATATCAATATTAATATCTGAGCCCCTGCTTTGTCTTCCACTCCTGTGACTTGCAGAGAAACCTCCGCCAAAACTGCTCCCAAAAAATGCATTAAACACATCACCAAAACCAAACTCAGAAAATACACTATTTGGATCAAAATTTTCAAATAAATTCCTGCTGAACCCAAATTGATCGTACTGTCTTCTTTTTTCTTCATTGCTCAAAACAGCATAAGCTTCAGAAATTTCCTTGAATTTTTCTTCTGCACTTTGATCGCCATTATTCACATCAGGATGATACTTTCGAGCCAGTTTTCTATATGTTTTTTTTATCTCACTTAGACTGCTGTCCCTTGAAACTCCCAAAACTTCATAATAGTCTCTTTTACCAGAAGCCAATATAATCACCTCAAAAAAATAAAACTAAAAAATATAACAAAATTCAAGAAATAATAGCTTATTTTGATTAATTTTTCCAGTTCCGCCTTTAAACTTCTAATCCCTGGAACTTAAAATGCCAGATAGATCCCTGCTAAAAATACTCAAAACATTTATAACTTTATTGTAATCCATCCTCTTTGGACCTAAAATACCTATAGTGCCAGTGGAATCACTGCAGACATTGTATCTGGATGCAACCAGGCTCAGACCGTCTGTTCCCTCTTCTGATATCTCAGATCCAATTTTTACAGTAACCTCTTTTTCCCGGGAGAGATTCATAAATAATCTCATAAGCAAATATTCATTTCTAATTACACTTAAAACACCGTGAATCTTTTTTAAATCTATAAACTCCGGCTGTTGTAGAACTTCATAAGCTCCATAAATAAAAAACCTGTTATAGGCAAAACTGTCCTCTTCCCAGCTTTTTATCAATCTTATTACCTTATTTACCAGCAGTACTAAATAAGCATCGTTTTCTGGAATTTTAACGCTGTCTGCATCAATGTCTTTTATGTTTTTTTCTCTAAGCTGCAAGTTTAATATATTTGCCACTCTTTGCAGGTCTAAATTATTATAATTGCTGTCTGCAGCAAATTTCTTTTTGTAGACTCTTCCCGTATCTGTAATCAAAATTAAAAGCAAATTATCTTCCTGAAATTTCAACAGCTCAATATGCCTTAATTTGCTCTGATAAATAGTAGGTGCCACCACCATGGATAAGTAATTTGTAACTCTTGAAAGCAACTCAGAAGCCTTCTGGAAGATCGCCTCTATCTCCATGTTCTCATTTATCACTAATTTAATAGATGGAATATCTTTTTTAGCTTTAATGCTGAGATTTGACTTTCCATGAGCAAGATTGTCAACATAATACCTATACCCTTTGTCCGTTGGTACTTTACCGGCAGAAGTATGGGGATGAGCTAAATAGCCCAGCTCTTCAAGATCTGCCATTTCTTTTCGAATTGTTGCGGAACTTAATTCTAAATCTAAATTTTTAGAAACTTCTTGTGAAGAAACAGGCTCCGCTTTTTCTATAAATTGTACGACTACTCTATTTAATATTTTCCTTTTTCTTTCTACAAGTTCCATCTTTTTCGCCACCACCCTGACTTATTGATAATTCATTTTTACTATGCTATTATGCATTCAGGTACTTTTTGCCTAATATAAATTTTAGGCAGTAAAGTTCCTTGCATAAAAATTCTACTATATTATAGAAGAATTTCTTTGAAAATTAAATACTAACAAAAACTTAGGGGAGCTTATCAAGCTGAGAGGGCAGCCATATTAGCTGTCGACCCTTTGAACCTGACCTAGGTAATTCTAGCGTAGGAAAAATTATTGATACTACAAAAGCTACTAATCATTACCCTGGTTGGTAGTTTTTTATTTTTAGGAGAGATATATGAATATAATAAAAAATAAAAAAGCAATTGTAGTCTCAAATGGTTGCATAAAAAATCCTTCATACACATACAAAAAAATAACCGCAGACTACGGATTTAGCTCTGATAATACTATAATAGCAGCCGACGGCGGAGCTGCCAATTGCCTGAAAATGGGCCTGGTCCCAAATATAGTAATAGGTGACATGGACAGCATAAAAAATGAAGTCAGGGAAAAGCTTGACTTAAAATCAAATAATATAAAATATATGCAGACTCCTTGTGAAAAAGATGAAAGTGACACAAGGCTGGCTGTTGAGTATGCAGTAAATGCTGGTGCAAAAAAAATAATTATAGCTGGAGCCACAGGGGACAGGCTGGACCATAGTTTCGCAAATTTAATTCTGCTCTCATCTCCTTTCCCGGAAGATGTAGATATAAAAATCTTAACTGACAACAGTGAAATATTTGTAGTTAAAAATTCATGTGTTATCAAGGGACAAATTGGAAAATTAATTTCTATTTTTTCTTTAACTCCATATACATCTTTTATAGAAACAAGCGGATTAAAATACAGGCTCAAAAATGAAAAATTACTTTTCAGCCCTGTGAGGGGCTTGAGCAATATTTTTACTGAAGACAAAGCAGAAATTAAAATTAGCAAAGGGATGTTGCTGATAATAAAGCAGCTGTAGAACAGGCAAGTAAATTATTTGGTATATTAATTTTTAGTAAACATGAAAAAGGAGAGTAAAAAATGGAAAAAGAACTAAAGAAGCAATACAGCTGGAATATGCTGGACATGGTTATGGTTGCAGTAGTTGGAGTAGTATTCAGTATACTTTACTGGGGATATAATCAACTCTTTGCATTCCTTTTTCCCTTTATCAGTGCCTCTCCAATAACAATCCAGGCATTCACAGGATTCTGGTTTATTGCTGGGATTGTAGCTTCCTATATTGTACAAAAGCCAGGAGCAGCATTCCTCGGAGAATTCATAGCCGCCATTATATCAATGCTTCTTGGCAGTATCTGGGGAGTATGGGTACTGGTATCTGGCATTATGCAGGGTATTGCAACAGAGGCAGTATTTGCAGGATTCAGATGGAAAAGATTTACTTATTTTTCTGTGGCACTGGCAGGTGCGGTAACAGCAATAGTTAGCTTTTTCTTTCCAGAAGCAGTAACTGAAGCATACCTGCAATACAAGATACCAATAATATTAGGAATGCTTGCTGTAAGAATCATAAGCGGAGCAGTTGTTGGTGGAATTTTAGGAAAATCCTTAACTGACAGTGTAGCAAAAACAGGAGTCCTGCGGAATTTTAAAATAGGAAAAGGTATCAGCTAAATATTTGGAAATATTATAAACTTAATAATAATTGCAAGGAGCTACTCAGAATTAAATGGCTAACAGCGGAATAATAAAGCTTACAAATTTTTCCTTTTCATATGATGGAAAAAATAAAATACTAAAAAACATCACATTGAAGATAAACAAGGGCGAAAGGATCCTGGTACTGGGCCCTTCTGGATGCGGTAAAAGCACTCTCACTCTTTGTCTGAATGGCATAATTCCACAGCTCATTAAGGGAAAAGTAGAAGGCACAATATTGGTTAAAGGCATGAGTGCCGCAGATACTCCAATATCCAGCCTCTCACAGCATATAGGCATTGTTTTCCAGGATCCTGAAAGCCAGTTTTGCATGCTAACCGTAAAAGATGAAATAGCTTTTGGCCTGGAAAACCTTATGATTGCAAGAAAGAATATGGAGGAAAAAATAAAAAGCTCACTTGAGAAAGTAGATCTGCTTCCTTACTACGAATGGATGTTAAACAGGCTCTCAGGCGGAATGAAGCAAAGGGTATCCCTGGCTTCGCTCCTTGCAATGGATCAGGAAATACTGATTTTTGACGAACCAACATCTAATCTGGACCCAAAAGGGACAAGAGAAGTATCAGAGATTATAACAAAATTACCAAAAGATAAAACTTTAATTATAATTGAACACAAATTAGATGAATTTATAGATATCTTTGACAGGATTTTGTTGATAGACAACAGAGGAAGAGTAGTTGCTTTTGACTATACAAAGGAATTTTTTTTAAATTACCAGCAGCAGATAAAAAAAATGGGCGTATGGATCCCCCAAATATCAAAATATATTTATAAGCTTTATAAAAGCGGTATAAAATTAGACAATTTTCCATTAAATAAAGAGGAAGCTAAAAAAGCTTTTGAAAAAAACACTAACATCAGGCAACAGTCATTTGCTGTTTTAAAGCAGGAAATAAGCAAGGATATATGCAGGCCAGCAGGCAGCTACAAAGGTTCTTGCAATCCTGACCAATGCATTGTCAAAGTTGAAAATTTGTGCCACAAATTCAGGAAGTCCAATAAATACGCACTTGAAAATATTAATTTTACAGTAAATAAAGGTGATTTCTTAGGAATTGTCGGTAATAATGGCTCAGGGAAAACTACTCTTGCCAAATTAATCATAAGTCTTTACCCGACAAAGCTGCCATCAAAAATAACTATTTACAACCCGCATTCTTTTGAGTACAGAGCAGCTAAAAAAGATGAGATATTGGAACTTATAGGATTTGTCTTCCAAAACCCGGAGCATCAATTTGTGGAAGATTCTGTATACAGGGAAATAGCATATGGACTTAAAGCCAGAGGCTGCGATGCTTTAAGTATCAGTAAAAAAACTGATGAAATGCTAAAAATTATGGGTCTGGAAAAGTTAAAAGACACAAATCCGTTTAATTTAAGCCAGGGTCAGAAAAGAAAATTAAGTGTTGCATCAATCCTTGTTATGGACCATGAAATAGTAATTTTAGATGAACCTACTTTCGGGCTGGACTACATCACAACAACCAATTTAATGAACCTGCTGGTTAGGCTAAACAAAAAAGGCACAACTGTAATAATTATTACTCATGACATGAACATAATTTTCAAATATACCCGTAATTTACTTGTCCTTAAAAATGGAAACTTAGCTTTTTCTGGCAGTACACGCAAATTTTTAAACGAAAAAGAAATTATCAAATCTTCTGACCTTGGCGTGCCTTTACTTTATGAACTGTATAGCGAGGTGAGCAGCTATGCAATTCTTTGAATATTTTGAAAGAGATTCTGTTCTTCACAGAATAAACCCATCAATAAAGTTAATTTTAATTATAATTTTAGTTTTTACTATCACATTCGCTTATGATCCCTATACGCCTTTTATATTTTCCATTTTAGCAATTATCCAGATAACTCTGCTTGGAAAGATACCGGTCAAACAAATTTTTAAAATGATTCTTCCATTAAGTTTTATACTGGCCGGCATTACAGTTACCAGCATAATCTCCTATAACACCGCTTTGGAAGAAGTTTCTAATATAATCTTGAGCTGGAAAACAATCCAAATTACTACAGGCAGTATTAAGTTTGGTCTTACTATCGGATTCAGGATATCCTGCTTCCTGCTTTATTCTATTCTTTTTGTTGCGACAACAGATCCTACCGATTTCATCCTGAGCCTTATTGTTCAGCTCAGACTAAACCCAAAGATTGGATACAGCACACTTGTTGGGTATAGATTTATTCCTCTCCTGAGCACAGAATACCAAAATATTTATGATGCTCATAAAATAAGAGGAGCAAAAGAAAAAAGCGGGGTTATTGCTAAAATCAAAAGATTTAAAAAATATGCAGTGCCGCTTATGGTAATAGCTGCAAGAAAGGCTCAAAGAGTTGCTATTGCTATGAGCAGTAAATGTTTCTGTGCTTATCCAAAAAGAACTTATTTTCGTGATGTCAGGGTAAGAAAAATAGATATAATGTATACAATTTTATTCACAGCACTTAGTATAATCATATTTGCATTGTTAATAAAATTTAATATTTTAAACTGGGGCTATAGGAGCTTAAGGTGATGTTCCGGCATAATGCTATTTTATCAACATAACTCTTAACTTGAAACTATGGAATATATTAAAATAAGAAGAAAGGGAGAAGATGATTGCAATACAGGTAAGCTTTTATCCTATTGGGGAAAAAGATATTGAAAAGCCACTTAACACTTTTTGGGAAGTTTTAAAAAGTGAAAATATAAATTACAAAATTACTCCGCTTAGCACTATATCATGGGATAATGATGAAGAGAAACTTTACAATGCCATATATAAGGCTTACAAAAAAGCAAGAGAAAATGGACCAGCAGTTATGATTACCACACTAACTACTGGAGATAAGGGTGAGATAAATAAACTTCTTGGCTTTTTGGAATAAAAGTAATCCATACTTTTATTTTAGGTTCTCAGGATTTAAGGCTTCCAATTCGCTTGTGACAAACCGTCCATCTTTCCTTATCAGGACATCGTCAAAGTATATTTCCCCGCCACCATACTCTGGTGTTTGTATGCATACCATATCCCAGTGTATGCCAGACTTATTACCATTAGATGCTTCCTTGTAACATTTACCGGGAGTAAGATGAAAGCTCCCCATTATTTTTTCATCAAATAATATATCCTTCATTGGCTTTAGTATAAATGGGTTGACTCCTATGGAAAATTCTCCTGTATATCTAGCTCCCCTATCAGTATCAAGCACTTTATTAATTCTTTCCGTATTATTAGATGCAGCATTTATAATTTTTCCATTTTTAAACACAAGGCTTATGCTTTCATAGGTAACCCCTTCAAAAATGGTTGGACAATTAAAGGTTACCCGGCCATTTAAAGATTTTTTTACTGGCGCTGTAAAAACTTCACCATCCGGGATATTATTTTCTCCTGCACATTTTATAGCAGGGATGCCCTTAATTGAAAAAGTTAAGTCAGTGCCCGGACCCTTTATATATACTTTATCTGTTCTTTCCATCAATTTTACTAAATTATCCATAGCCTTTGACATCTTATTATAATCCAGATTGCATACCTCAAAATAAAAATCCTCAAATGCTTCCAGACTTAAATTTGCAAGCTGGGCCATGGCATTATTGGGATATCTGAGTGCTACCCATTTGGTATTATCAACTCTTTCGCTAACCACCTTAGAAAAATGTTTTGTATAAATAGACATTTTTTCAGATGGTATATCGCTCATTTCACTTACATTGTCGCTTGCCCTAACTCCTATATAAGCATCAATGCCTTTCATGCGCTCCAATTCATATTTAGCCATAAATTTCAACTGACCTGTGCTGCATTCCTTTAAGAGCTCTCTTGAGATACTGTTATCTTTTAATGTTATAAATGGCTCTCCTTTTACCTTATATATTTCTTTTATAAGTTCTTTCACAAGCGGGTATGCAGTATTACCAACACAATCAATTAAAACTTTCTCCCCCTTTTTGATTTTACATGAACAATTCACCAGATTTTGGGCTAATTTTTTTATCCTTGAGTCCATTTTTATCATCTCCTAAATTCTTTGGTACTTATTTTTTCAAAACAGTTATATTTTCTTAATAGGAGCAAAGCTAACAAGTAAGTGCTTAAGGCCCCTGCTGTCAAAAATAACATCCAGCTCGCAGTCATCATTTAGTTTTTTTACTTTTATAACCTTTCCGCGCCCCCACATCTTATGTTCTATTAAATCTCCTTTACTGTACAATTTGACTTCTTTGCGTGCTTTTTTAACAGCCGGATAGCCTTTTTTACCTTGTTTTTCACTTTCAATCTTATTCTCATCCAGAAGCAGCCCATCCGGGATCTCTTTTATAAACCTTGAAACAGGCATGCATTTTGTATCACCATATATGCTTCTGGATAATGCTGAAGTTAGAAATACCTTTTCTTTGGCTCTTGTGATACCCACATAACAAAGTCTTCTTTCTTCCTCTAATCCTTCCATACTGTTCATGCTCCTTGAATGCGGGAATATTCTTTCTTCCATGCCTATCATAAACACAACTGGAAATTCCAGCCCTTTAGCATTATGAAGAGTCATAAGAATAAGTCCGTCTGTAGATTCATTGTAAGCATCGATATCAGCTATAAGCGCCACTTCCTCTAAAAATCCATCTAACTTAGTTAAGCTGTCGCTATCAGAATCTTCGTTTAAAAATGTTTCATACTCATATTCCCTGGTCACAGTCAGCAACTCTTTTAAATTCTCAATTCTGTTCATAGCTTCTATCGTATTCTCCAGCCTGAGCTCTCTCATATAACTTGTTTTTTCATATACATATTTTAGCACCTCGTCCACTCCATACTCTAAGGCGTAGTTTCTAAATGCAGAAATCATATCCGTAAACTCCCTTACTCTTTTCTTTGCCTTATCGCCAAGTGCAGGGATTTCTTCGCATCTATAGAAAGCTTCACAAAATGTAATTCTATTTTTCTGTGCAAATCTTTCTATTACAGATATGGTTTTTTTGCCAATTTTTCTTCTTGGCACATTTACAATTCTCGTCAAGCTTACTACATCTTTAGGATTAGAGATTAGTTTCAGGTATGCCAGCATATCTTTTATCTCTTTTCTGTCGTAGAAACGCAGACCTCCAACTATTTTATAAGGGATGTTTTCCCTTATTAGAAATTCCTCCACCACTCTTGATTGGGCATTGGTTCTATAAAAAATAGCAAAATCTTTGTATTTCTTTTTTTTGTCTTCCATAATCTTTTTTACCTTTTGCACTAAAAATCTTATCTCATCTCTTTCATCAGAAGCTATGTATTTAGAAACTAACTCTCCCTTAGGATTGTCGGTCCACAACTTCTTTTGTTTTCTGCTTTCATTATTGCTGATAAGAAAATTAGCAGCATCAAGGATATTTTGTGTAGAACGATAGTTCTGCTCAAGTTTTATAACACCAACTTTATTAAATTTTTTATCAAAATTTATTATATTTTTAATCTCAGCACCTCTCCAGCTATATATGCTCTGGTCATCATCTCCAACAACACAAATATTTTTGTGTTGTTCAGATAAAATTAAAATAATCTCATTTTGAGCAATATTTGTATCCTGGAATTCATCTACTAAAATATACTTAAATTTATTCTGATACTTTTCCCTGACATTCGGGAACAACTTAAAAAGATTGACTGTAAACATTAAAAGATCGTCAAAATCAAGAGCATTGGCTTTAAATAATTTTTCCTGATACAGAGGATAAACCTGGGCCACTATCTTTTCAAAATATTCTTTGGCTTTTTTTGAAAAAGATTCATAATCCATTAGTCTATTTTTAGCATCACTGATTACTGCCTGGATTACTTTCGGAGTGAAACGCTTGCTGTCCAGATCCAGCTCCTTCAGACATTTTGTTATAAGGCTTAACTGATCATTGGAATCATAAATAACAAAATTTCGCGACATGCCTAAATGGTTAATTTCATGCCTTAATATTCTTGCACAAAATGAATGAAAAGTGCTGACCCACATCATCTCGCCTACCTTTCCAACCAGGTCTATTACTCTCCTTTTCATTTCGTTGGCAGCTTTATTTGTAAAAGTAATGGCAAGAATATCAAAAGGGTCCACTTTTTTCTCGTTTACAAGATAAGCTATCCTGTAAGTTAGCACTCTGGTTTTCCCGCTGCCTGCACCTGCAATAACAAGAAGTGGATTTTCTGTATTTTTAACAGCCTTAATTTGCTGGGGATTTAAATATTTGCTTAATTCCAATTGTGCACCAACTATCTAATTTTCTTCCCAAAAACTTTTGAAATTTCATTTATCTGGTGCAGCATATCTGATGTTTGTTTTGGATCCAAAGCTTGCTGCCCGTCACAAAGAGCCTCAGAAGGATTATGATGTATTTCTACTATCAACCCATCTGCTCCTACCGCTATAGCTGCTCTGCACATCGGAATGACCAGATCGCTCTGGCCAGTAGCATGCGACGGGTCAATAATTATTGGAAGCTTGCTTAATTTTTTTATCACAGGCACCGCTGATAAGTCTAATGTAAATCTGGTATAAGTCTCAAAAGTTCTTATGCCTCTCTCGCATAAAACTACTTCGCAGCCACCTCTTGACGTTATATATTCAGCTGACAGGAGCCATTCCCTAATAGTTGCAGCCCACCCCCTTTTGAGTATAACCTTCTTCTTTTTCTCATGCGCCACTTTACCAACTTTTTTAAGCAATGCAAAATTAGACATATTTCTTGTTCCAATTTGAAGGACATCAGTGTATTTTGCTATTTCGTCTACTTTTTCTGCATCTGTAACTTCTGTTACTGTTTGAAGATTGTACTTGCTGCCAATCTCTTTTAAATACTCCAAACCTTCATGCTCAAGTCCCTGAAAGCTGTACGGAGAAGTCCTTGGTTTGTATGCTCCGCCCCTGAGAAATGAAAGTCCGCATTCTTTCACTTTTTTAGCAATAATATCAAGCTGTTTCAAGCTCTCAATGGCACATGGGCCGGCAATTATTGTGATGTAGCCATCCTCTATTAACTTTACGTCCTTGCTCTCCATGTTATTTGTTAAGTTATCTTTTTTCAATTTATTTCCTAACTTGCAAATGCAACTTTTAGATAGTTCCCTTTATATTATAACTTTATATTATAAATTTAAGTACCGCAGTATATTATAGATTTTCATCTTTTTCCAATATCTGCACATTCCTTAATATACATTCAAAGATCTGGATTATATTATCATTATAAAGCGGGCCTTTGTTATATTTAACTATATTTTCCATTAATTTTTCTTCCCTTCTTGCGTTATACAAAGGTACCCCCTTTTTAACCTTCATTTTTTTTATTTCCGACACAATTTTTGCCCTCTTATTAAGAAAATCAACTATATTTTTGTCAATCTTGTCAATTTCTTTTCTGTATTCATCCAATTTTTTATTAAAATCCTTTTCCATTTAAACTTCTCCTTTATTATGTTTTCTTACCTCTTGCCTTTACTCCCATTCAATTGTGCTTGGAGGCTTTGAACTAATATCATAGACCACTCTATTCACGCCGCTAACATTATTTATAATTCTACTTCCTATTCTCTCCAATACATCGTAAGGCAGTCTGACCCAATCTGCAGTCATGGCATCGTCGCTACTTACTGCTCTTAAAACTATTGGGTAAGCATAAGTTCGTTCATCACCCATGACACCTACGCTTTTAATACATGGAAGCACAGCAAATGACTGCCAGATGCTTTTGTACATACCTGCTCTTTTAATTTCCTCCAGCACTATTGCATCAGCAGCTTTCAATATTTCTAATCTTTCCTCGGTAACTTCCCCTATTATTCTTATTGCCAGACCTGGTCCCGGAAAAGGCTGCCTCCACACTATCTCATCAGGAAGGCCCAGCTTAATGCCTATCTTTCTAACCTCGTCTTTAAATAATAATCTTAGCGGTTCTATTAATTCTAATTTTATGTCCTCAGGCAACCCGCCAACATTATGATGAGATTTTATCCTTGATGCATCCCCAGTACCACTTTCTATAACATCAGAATACAGCGTTCCCTGAACTAAAAAATTTGCATCTTTTATTTTCACTGCTTCTTCTTCAAATACCCTTATAAACTCATTTCCAATTATTTTCCTTTTTTCTTCAGGTTCCGTAACTCCTGCAAGTTTTTTTAAAAATCTGTCCCTGGCTTTTACGTGAATAAGACTAATTTTAAAATTTTTTCTAAAGGTTTTTTCAACATATTTATCTTCATCTTTTCTAAGAAGTCCGTGATCTACAAATATACAAGTAAGTTTATCTCCAACTGCTCTATTTACCAAAATTGCAGCAACAGAGGAATCTACTCCCCCGCTTAATGCACATATAACTTTTCCATTTTTAACTTTATCTTTTACTATTTTTACCTGATCCTCTATAAAAGAAGCCGCCGTCCAGCCGGGAGAGCACTTGCAAACATTGAACAAAAAATTTTTCAATATATCCATTCCAGAATGAGTGTGTTTTACTTCAGGATGAAACTGAATACCATATATTTTTCTTTCAGGCTCTTCCATGCCAGCAATTGGAAGATTTGGTGTAGAAGCTATTACATTAAATGGTGGAGGTACTTTTGATACACAATCTTTGTGGCTCATCCAGCAAATCTCATCTTTTTTTAGATTTTTAAAGAGAAGGGAATTTGTATTCAATTTTACCATCGTTTTGCCATACTCATTTCTACCTCTCCCTGTAACTTTCCCTCCAAGCAAATAAGCAATTAGCTGCATCCCATAGCAAATACCAATGATGGGCACCCCAAGAGAAAAAATTTCTTTATCTACAATTAGCTGCTTTCCGCCTTTGGACAGAGTACTGTGGGGAGATCCTGAAAATATAAGGCCGCGAGGTTTTTTTTTCTTTATTTTTTCAATATCCGTATCATAGGGAATAAGTTCAGAATATACCTGAAGCTCTCTTACCCTCCTCGCAATTAACTGGCTGTATTGACCTCCAAAGTCAATAACTAAAACATTTTCCATATCACAAACCCATACCAATTCTTTGCTGTCTTTGAAGAAGCTTCCCTTCTGTTTTTATAGAAGGGGCCACTACTAATTCAGCTTTTTGAAAATCCTTAATATTTTCGTAACCACACGTCGCCATAGAAGTACAAAGAGCTCCAAGCAAATTAAGTGACCCATCATTTTCAAATGCCGGTCCAACTAATATCTCTTTAAGGCTCCCAACTACTCCTGTTTTGATTCTTGTGCCTCTGGGAAGTTCTGGATGAAAGGTTGCCATGCCCCAGTGATATCCCCTTCCTGGAGCTTCTTTAGCTCGTGTAAGAGGAGAACCTATCATTATCAAATCTGCTCCGCATGCTATAGCCTTTGATACATCGCCACCGGTTCTTATGCCGCCATCAGCAATAACCATTACATGCTTGCCTGTCTCATCCAGATGCATTGCCCTTGCTGCAGCAGCATCTGCTATTGCTGTAGCTTGCGGCACACCTATACCTAAAACCTGCCTTGTGGTACATGCAGCACCGGGACCAATTCCCACAAGAACACCTACAGCCCCGGTCCTCATAAGGTGCAATGCTGTTGAGTAAGATGCACAATTGCCAACTATGACCGGAATAGGACAATTTGGGATAAACTCCTTTAAATCTAACGGCGTTTTTGTTTTGCTCACATGCTCAGCACTAACCACAGTTCCCTGAATCACCAATACATCCAAACCAGCTTCTAATGCTATTTTGTAATACTTTTTAACTCTTTGCGGGGTAAGCGAAGCACCTGCTGTTACACCTCCCTTTTTTATCTGCTTTATTCTCTTCTCTATTAACTCTTCCTTAATGGGCTCCCTGTAAATTTCCTGCATCTTTTTTGTAGCCTCTTTATCAGAAAGTTTAGATATTTTATCCAACATTTCTTCTGCATTTTCGTACCTGCACTGTATCCCTTCTAAGTTCAGAACAGCCAGCCCTCCAATTTTTCCCATTTCTACAGCAAATTTCACATCCACTACGCCATCCATTGCTGATGCAAGTACCGGTATCTTCAACTTGTGGCTTCCTACCTTTGCAGAAATATCAATATCTTCAGGATCCCTGGTTCTCCTGCTTGGAACTATTGAAATTTCATCAAAGCCATAGGATCTTTTACCTATTTTCCCCTTACCAATCTCTACTTCCATTTATTCCTCTTTTCCCTTAATTTTTTTCTCCTCTTTCCTGATCAGTCTTTTAATATTCTCCCTGTGAGTAATAAAAATCATAAAAGACCAGCAAGCAGCCGCAATAACTATACCCAGTGGGTATTTAGTAAAGAAAAATGCAAGTGGAGTAATTACAGCTGCAGTCAAAGACCCGACAGATACAATTTTAGAAATCAAAAATATAATAGCCCATGTAAAAAATATTATAAAAATTGGGAGAATTTCCAGCCACACAGAATTATTAAAAAATGGCAAGGCCGAAATACCAACTATTGCTCCAAAAGATGTCGCAATCCCCTTGCCGCCTTTAAATTTAATATAAATAGGAAAATCATGTCCTAAAATCGTAGAAACTGTTACTATTGAAAGTAATATTAAATCATCAGGATAAATAAAATATATTACCAGTATTGGTATAAAACCCTTGATCATATCAATAATTATAGTTGCAATACCAGAGTAAACCCCAACAGTTCTGATAATATTGGTCCCCCCTACATTACCGCTTCCATGTTTTCTGATATCACCGCCTTTTTTAATTTTGTGAACAACATAAGCCGTGGGGAAAGCCCCAAAAAGGTAAGAGCCTATAACTAATGCTATTTTATATAACAATGTAATATTCATGGCTTATGTATTTTGTATAATTTTTATCTTGTTTCGGTACAGGTTTAATACTATCTGAACAGCTGCCTACAAATACGCTGGCCGTTATCATCCAGTGAAATAAATAATTGAAGAAATATTACTATAAGTTTTGATTATTTCATTAATTATTATTTTTCTCCAAATCTTCTTTCACTTTCAGTATTTTATCGCTCAAATTTAAAATGTCTTCCTTGGCTACTTTCCAGACACATTTTAAATTTATTCCAAAGTATTCATGAATAAGAATATCTCTCATTCCAGCAATCTTTTTCCATGGTATTTCTGAGTATCTGCCTCTAAATTCTTTAGGGATATTTTTTACTGCCTCGCAATAATTTCCAACCTTCTCAAGACTGCGTCTTGAATCTGAGTATTCCTATAAAAATCATCTTCAGCAATTGCTTTTGTGTACTCCTCTATTTTCGTAATACTTTCTAAAATATCCTCAATATATACTCTCATGTCTCTTCTCATAAAATTCTCACCTGTTCACTTAGAATCCTTTCCTTTAGAAGAGGCTTAATTGTACCATATTCTACCAAATCTACTTTTTTTCTTAGTGCTTCCTCAATCTCTTGTTTAAGTCCTACAAAATCGAGCAAACTTATATTCTTCTCAATCTCTACCAATATATCAATATCGCTATCTTCTTTCATCTCCCCTCGGACATATGAGCCAAATAGTCCCACTCTTTTGACTCCATATCTTTTTAAAATTGGAAGAATTTTTCGTTTTATCTCTTCAATATATGGCTTCACGTTATTTTCTTATCCATCATTCATATAACTGTATGCTATACAACAATTTGTAAAATTATTAGTTGCTTTAAAAGAAATAAATAATTGAAGAAATATTACTATAAGTTTTGATTTTATTCAAATAAACAAGAGGCATACCAGAAATTAATCATCCACTCTCAATTTCATCAATAAACACAGTAAAAATGGGTCAATATTGATATCAGTCTATTAGATCATTTTCCAAATAGTGCTTTCAGGGGCAAAATTTATGGCAATTTTGGTGTTTTGGGGTGACTAAAACATCTTAAATCTGGTAATATAAAATTACTTGTGATGGTGATCTTTTAAATATTTTGCGTTGAGGGCGCTATATAGGAACAGGCGGAAGCGGATTGGCCAGACTTAAGAAATCTCCACGTAATCTCATTATCAGGTTTAGCTTGGTCCTTATCTTACTGTCTTTGAGATTTCTGCTTCTAAAGACATTAAAGATATTTACCGCCATAAAAAGAAACAGCAGAAATACCATGATGGCATTTTTGCTGTGGCGGTAGATATGCTCCACGTTCCACATATCGGCCGTCTCTTTAAAGCAGCGGTTCTCAATATGCCATCTGGAGTGGCATACCTTAACCATATTTTTAAGATCACCTGTATCTTTGGAAACATCTAAATTGGTGGCCCACATCCAGTTTGCCACCACCTCCTTGTCTTCCCAGCTTTTACCATCTTTTGAGTGAGTCCTTTTTTTGTTATCTCCTGTGATACTATAACCCTTACATCTTTTCCATACCCATCCCAGCATCCAGATACTGAGTGGCCCCATACCCTGTAGCTGGTTTTACCTTCCCTGTATACTACCGGCTCTTCCAGAAGAGATAGCCTGTTTGCTTCCTGAAACAGCTGCCTTCTTTCTTCCTTTAGCACTGCAATGGTTTTTTTATGATGGGCCTCAAGCAGCTTAAATATTTTTTCATTCAGATAGAGTCCGTCCCCTATTACCAGGCTGAATGCTTTTGGATAATTTTTACAGACTCTTTCCAGCAGCCTGTAGGCACTTGTCTGCTCCCCTTCACCGGGAAGTATGGGTTCAATATCTAAAGTAATGGAAAAATCCTTACATGCCAGTATAAATGCATTAAACTGATGATAATACTGATATTTTAATCTTCCCTCCTTGTCTCTTAGCTTTCGCTTTTTGCAATGGCTACACTTTAAGTAGTCTGAAGTAGTGATTTCTTTTCCATCTATTATCCCTATCCATTCTCCCCGGTAAGCTGATAGCATCTTTTTCTTTCTTGCCTTTTTATATATTTGTAAGTTTACATTCCGCAGGTAGTCAATATCCATACCGTCAGCTGATCTTGCTATGGTAGATACTGAAGGCGATAATACTGATGACTGAGCATAGTTATTAAGGGAGCCGAGATTGGCAAGCTGGAGTGAAAATATTGCTATAGCTACTTCTGCTGTGGAGATTCTTGCCTTTATTCTTTTATCTGTTATATCTTTTAGTTTCTTAAAAAGGTCGAAATGTTTCCTGGAATATCTCAGGGCCTTTTTAAACATTATTTTTTATCTTTCTCCTCAAGCAGTCTGGCCAGGTTAATATCTGATATCTTCTCCAGACCTTCTTTTATTTTAAAATACCGCTCTGTATATTGCCTTGCCTTATCCTCAAGTCTTCTGGGGATGTATATCGTCTTTCTTTTTTTCTCTTTTGTCATAGTGGCAAGATAAAGAGACTTATGTTTTTTACCTTCTCTTATGCACCTGCAGTTTTTGTTTCCACACACCCTTTCCATGGTAAACAGATTAGCATGTATATATTCTGAGTAGTTTAGGATCCTTGTAATTTTTGACAGAAGATCCTTTTCGCGCCTTTCCATTGCTGCTCTTTTCATATCATCGGGCCTCCTATTTTATATATGATAGGCATATATCTATCATGTATACAGCAAAAAGTCAAGCTTTTTTTGAAATCGAATTTGCTTTCTATTTGGAATTGGTGATTTTAGGCTTGTATAGTGGTATTATTAGAGAAATTTATTTTAGATGATTAATTTCTGGAGGCATACCAGCAACTATTTTCTTGATACACACTAAAAGAAGCATCGCAAAAATAAAATTGGCCTTTGCGTAAAAGCAAAGACCAATTTTTATATCATGCATGCCTGCTCAATAACTCTTGCTACTAAAAATTTTGTTACTTAACAGACAGCTACACGTTGTTTTATTTGTAAAAGCCCTATAGCTTTTTTACATTGGAGGCATTCCTCCGCCATAGCCACCGCCTGGTGGCATCATAGGTGCTTTTTCTTTTTCAGGTTTTTCTGCTATAACTACCTCAGTTGTCAACATAAGAGCTGCAACAGAAGCTGCGTTCTGAAGGGCGCTTCTTGTAACTTTTGCAGGATCTATAATACCAGCATCAATCATGTTAACATACTTATTGCTAAGAGCATCAAACCCTTCTCCGGAAGGCAATGTCTTTACCTTCTCAACAACCACTGAACCCTCAAGACCAGCATTGTTTGCAATTTGTCTCAACGGTTCTTCTAAAGCCTTGACTACAATAGCTGCTCCAGTTTTAACATCTCCCTCAAATTTCTTTAAATCAACCTTTGGGATTGCATCTACTAAAACCACTCCGCCTCCAGGAACAATTCCTTCTTCAACTGCAGCTTTGGTTGCAGAAAGAGCATCTTCTATTCTATGTTTTTTCTCCTTTAGCTCTACTTCGGTTGCTGCGCCAACTTTTATTACTGCTACACCACCTGATAATTTTGCAAGTCTTTCCTGTAATTTTTCTTTATCAAAGTCTGAGTCACTTTGTTCTATTTCATTCCTGATCTGCTTTATTCTGCCTTTGATAGCATCTACAGACCCCTTGCCTTCAACAATTGTGGTGTTTTCCTTATCTATTTTTACTTGTCTTGCTGAACCAAGCATGTCAATAGTAATATTTTCCAGTTTTACGCCAATTTCTTCGCTTAGCACTTTTCCATTTGTAACTATTGCAATATCCTCAAGCATGGCTTTTCTTCTGTCTCCAAAACCAGGAGCCTTTACAGCAGCACAGGTCAGTGTTCCTCTAAGTTTATTCACAACTATGGTTGCAAGTGCCTCACCTTCTACATCTTCAGCAATTATAAGCAGCGGCTTGCCAGCTTGCATAATTTTTTCAAGAATTGGCACAATATCGCTAACTGATGATATTTTTTGATTTGCAATTAAAATATAAGGGTCATTTAAAACTGCTTCCATTCTCTCAGCATCAGTTACCATATACGGAGAGAGATAGCCCTTATCAAATTGCAGCCCTTCAACCAGTTCTATTTCAATTCCAAATTTGTTGAATTCTTCAACTGTAATAACACCATCTTTTCCAACTTTTTCCATAGAATCTGCTATAGTCTGGCCAATTTCTTCATCTGCAGCAGAAATAGCAGCAACCTCTGCTATTTTTTTCTTGTCAGTAGCGATATCCATGCTCACATTGCTGATCTCTTTTACTACTATGCCTACTGCTTCTTCAATACCTTTCTTAAGCAGTAGCGGATTGGCGCCTGCTGCAACATTTCTTAGTCCTTCTCTGACCATAGCCTGTGCCAGAATAGTAGCCGTAGTCGTACCATCGCCAGCCACGTCATTAGTTTTTGTAGCAACCTCTTTTAGAAGCTGGACACCAGTATTTTCAAATACATCTTCTACATCTATTTCTCTTGCTATGGTTACCCCGTCATTTGTGATGGTAGGAGCACCATATTTCTTCTCCAGAACAACATTCCTGCCTTTAGGCCCTATCGTTATCCTAACTGCGTCTGCAATTATATTAACGCCTCTTTCAAGAGCCCTCCTTGAAGCTTCATCATACCTAAGCTCTTTTGCCATTATTATCAATCCTCCTTTTTAAAAAATTTTTTACTCTATAATTGCGAGAACATCACTTTCCTTTATTATTAAATGTTCTTCGCCATCAATTTTTACTTCCGTTCCTGAGTACTTCGAATACAAAACTGCATCTCCTTTTTTTACTTCCATAGGGATTATATTTCCCTTGTCATCTTTAGCCCCTTTACCTACAGAAATTACCTTTCCTTCCTGTGGTTTCTCTTTAGCAGAATCTGGAAGAACTATTCCGCTTTTGGTTTTTTCTTCACTCTCTTTTGGTTTAACTATCAACCTGTCACCAAGTGGTCTGTAGCCCATTTTTTACCTCCTTTTTAAGAATACTTACACATTTGTGCATAATCATAATAATAAGTTAGCACTCTAACTACTAGACTGCTAACTTTAAAGATAATAATACATGAAAACTAAAAAATCAAGATTAATTAAAAAAAATTTTTCTACAGAAATACGAACTACTAAACATGCCCACAGTCAGGCTTACAAAACTATTGATCTGTCCTTGAATAAACATCAACATCAAGGCTGCTGAAATTCCCCTTCAAATATTCATAGTAGCCAAGGCAAGCTACCATTGCAGCGTTGTCCATACACATTGAAAGCGGCGGAATATAAACAGATATATTATTACTGCTGCACCTTTTTGTAAACTCTTCTCTAAGCCTGCTATTTGCAGCCACTCCCCCGCTAACTAAAATCTTATCCATCCCGTACTTCCTGCATGCCCTAATAGTTTTTTCAACCAGCACATCTACCGCGGCTTTCTGAAAACTTGCTACAAGATCTGGTATATTTTCCTTGTGCATTAGTTTTTTATCTTTTTTTGTACGATAGATAAGAGAAGTTTTAAGTCCGCTAAAGCTAAAATTAAAGTCTCCGCTATTTATCATAGGTCTCGGAAAATCAATGTAATCAGAATTGCCGCTTTTAGATAATTTATCAATTATCGGCCCTCCGGGATAACCAAGGTTTAGATACCTTGCAATTTTATCAAATGCTTCACCAACCGCATCATCCACAGTTTGCCCTACAAGCTTCATGCTGCACTTATCGTTATCCATCAGGTATAAGCTTGAATGGCCGCCTGAAACTACAAGCCCGATAAACCCTCCTCTTATATTGGGATGTGCCAGAACATTTGAATAAATATGAGCCTTAAGGTGATTTACTGCAATAAGCGGTATATTCCTTGCATAGCATATAGCCTTTGCTGCGCCTACGCCAACAAGAAGCGAACCAATCAGCCCGGGCCTATTGGTAACACTGACTGCATTTATAGAGCTAATATCTATGCCCGACTTATTTATTGCTTCTTTTATTATAATGTCTATAACTTCAATATGTTTCCTTGATGCAATCTCAGGAACTATTCCTCCATATTTTCTGTGGATCTCATCCTGAGATGATACTACGCTGGATAATATCACTGAACCATTTTTTACCATAGAAGCACATGTATCATCGCATGATGTTTCAATACCTAATATATAAATGTCTTTTTTATTTTCTTTTTCCTCAATACTCATAATATTTAAGATGCCGCCGTTTTTCATTCTTAATTTCCAAAAGGTACAAAATCTCTTACATAAACAGGAGCGAGATTTTTGAGTTCCACTTTTTCTAAAGCATTAAAGTAAGAGCACAAATTCACATACCTTGCCTGAGAATAAAGCAACCTCTTGTCCAGAATAAAGCTGCTGCTGCTCCTGATTAAGTCCAGCATTGTGCTTCTATGGCTGGCGTAGGAGCTGCCGCAAACAATTACTGCAGGATTTACATGTGCTATTTCCTTACTCTGTATTTTTAAAACTTCGTTTTCAAAAAAAATATTGAATTTCTCTATCAGTTCATCCTTGTTAGCCAAGTGGTAATCTCCAATTCTTTTTATATTATATTTCTTCGCTCCAATTATCATACTGGCTATAATCTTCTTTTCTGATTTATGGCAAACATCATTTTCGTCTTCTGAAATACCATAAAAAGAAAAGTAAACTTCGCTTCTCTTAACATCCAGGCAAGGAGCTATTGTCACGGGCCTGCCATTAAGTAAATTCTTTGCTATTGTATTTTTATTTTTAAAGGCACACATCACTGCGTGAACATCAAGGGAATTTATTCCGTAAGCACACTTTTTTTCTACCCATGACAATGTTTTTATAACACTGGCCCCTATCCTTGTGCCGGTAAAGTCTCCCGGCCCAAGATTAACTCCAAAAACATCTACATCTTTTATGGAAAGGCCTGCCTTGCACAAAGCTTTATCCGTAAACTTAATTATGTTTACCATGTGCTTTGAACTTTCATGATTTATCACCTCAGACAACAATTTATCATCTCTGTTTACTGCCGCGCTTAAATTCCTGCTGCTGCTGTCAATCCCTAAAATATTCATCATATTTAAATCTTGCCATAAATTTTGTTAATTTGTTATCCCAATACTGGCTAAAACTTTTAAAAGTGACAAGCCTCCTGTCTAAATTATTTAAACTATCGCTTCCATCATCTGCAAATAAATAACTTATTTCTACTTCAAGACAGTCCCTGTCAATATATTTTCTTATTTTATCTCCCCACTCTATGCAGACTACTGCACGCTTGTCATATAAATAATCTTCAACACCAATTTCCGCTATATCTTCAATATTTTCTAAACGATAAAAATCTGCATGTACTAATTTATTTTTCCTGTGAGTATTATATACATTAAGTATGGTAAAACTTGGACTTGAAATATTTTCTCTTATGCCCAATCCTTTGGCCAGCCCGGAAATAAAAGTTGTTTTGCCCCCACCAAGCTCGCCTGAAAATAGGATAATATCTCCGTTAGAAATAATTTTTGAGAAATTTTTACCTAATTTTTTAGTGAATACTGCAGAATTTGAAGTAATTTTTAGTTGCATTTAAAAAAGACCTAACTGTTCACTTTTATTGTTGCCATTGCCCACGTCAGTACTGCTGCTGCCTGCTTCATTTATGCTCAATGTACTTGCGGCAGATCTTCTGGGAATGTTCTTCTTTTTTTCAGCACTACCCTCATCTTCCTTCGGCTCTGCACCTGAATTAAGCAGGCCCTTTATCTTTTGAAAATCTTCCATCAGTATTGACATTCTTGATGGTGTATACAGAGCAGCTGCCGGATGATTTATCGGAAGAATAATTCTGCCTCCAATTCTAAAAACTTTCCCCCTGAGATTGGTTATTCCTGCTGAAGTATCGAGCAGAAGCTGTGTAGAAAATTTGCCCATTGTGCAGATTATCTTTGGATCTATTATTTCTATCTGCCTGGAAAGATGCTCTTTGCATATATTTATTTCATCAACTCTCGGATCCCTGTTTCCCGGCGGCCTGCATTTTAGGACATTTGCTATAAAAATCTGATTTCTTTCAAAACCAATTGAAAAAAGCAGCTTATCAAGTAATTTGCCTGCCTGTCCCACAAAAGGTTTGCCCTGGATATCTTCATTTTTGCCGGGAGCTTCGCCTACAAAAATGACAGGTGCATCAGCACAGCCGCTGCCAAAAACAAATTTAGTCCTGCTCTTGTAAAGCTCGCATTTTTTGCAGTCCTTGATTTGAAAATAAAATTCTTTAAGCTTTTCTCTTTTTGTACTATTTTCCATATCTCTTTCCAAAAATTTATTTTATAAATCTCTATATGCTCTATTAACTCATATGCTTCCTTTATATTCAATTGGTAAAATTACAGCCTCAAGTTTATTGTTTCTTGATATCACTGCTCTACTGAGTTTTCCTGTTTTTAAATTAGACAAAACTAAACCTAAAATTTTTGCTGTTTTACTGGAAGATATAATTTCTTCTCTCGGATATGTTATCACAATAAGCCCACTGACTATCCGTAATACATTACAGATATTATAACTCAATATATTACAGATTTTAACAGCACCATTTACATAAATTTATTTTTCTTATATTATTATTTTACAATAAAACAGCCTGCTAGTTAGCAAAAACCGTAAAAAAGCAAGAAGAGTAGTATATGAAAAATAGAACATTTGTTTTTAACAGAGTATTGTTTTTTACTCTCACTGCATTATTTATTTCTCTGATGCTTACAGGATGCGCCGGCAGAACAACTCAAATTAAGGAAAAAGTACATGACGTTATAAGCAGTGAACCAGCTTCAATTAAAGAGGTTGCTATCTGTAAAAAAGTTGACGAAAACTCTGCACCTTCTAATGTCACAAATGTCTTTCCGCCTGATACCGCAGCTATTTATCTATCTGTTAAAATTACAGACTTTACGCCAGAAGACAAACTGCGTGTTGTGTGGAACTACCTTGAAATCAGCAAGGAGATAGATATTCAGGAACTTACAACAGAAAACCCCGGTTCAGGCTATTTCGCGTTTAATATTAAAATAGCTGAAGGTTTCCCGCCGGGAAGATACAGCGCCGAAGTTTATCTAAATGATAAGCTGGAAGAAATTAAAGAATTCTCGGTAAAATAAATATTATAAATAAGACCTTCCTGTTCCACTATTCCATATCAAATATCTTTCCTGGGTTCATGATGCCATTAGGATCAAAAGCTTTTTTAATTCTACGCATTAAATCCAGTTCATTTTTGCTTACCGCAATTTCCATAAAATCTTTTCGCTTGGAGCCAATGCCATGCTCGCCGCTTATAGTGCCGTCGAGCTTTATCGCTGCTTCATATAATTCTTTTAAACTTTTTACCTCAATCTCATACCAATCTTCCATGGTGCTCTTAGGATTTTTTACAAGAGTTGCATGCAGATTTCCATCACCGGCGTGGCCATAACATGGAATCTGAATATCATATTTTTTAGAAATTAGAGCAATCTCAGGCATTAAATCAGGAATATATGCTATCGGCACTACAATATCCTCCAAACTCTGATGGGGACTCACTACTTTAAAGGCTTCAGCAATATTACGTCTCACACTCCAAATTCTTTCCTGGGTAGTGTAATTATCTGCCACATAGACTTCTATTGCTCCATTTTCAAGACATAGTTCTCCAATAGTTTCAGCATCATCGCTAACATGGTCTTCGCGGTTGCCATCAACTTCTATCAGCAGCATAGCGCCTGCTTTTTGGTATGGGAGATGCTCGTTTAAATACTTGCATGATGTTTGGACAGACAGCTTATCCATAAATTCAATAGAAGTAGGAGTTATTCCTGTTTTTGTAAGTATCCGCGAAACCATAGAAATAGCAGATTTGACATCTTTAAATAAAACGAGCAAATCCACTTTATATTTTGGCAGCGGTGATAGTTTAACAATTACTTTGGTCACAATCCCTAAAGTTCCCTCTGATCCTATTATCAACTGCTTTATATTATATCCAACAACATCCTTGACAAGTTTACCGCCAAACTGAATTATCTCACCTGCCGGAGTAACTATTTCCAATCCTAAAATATACCGGCCCGTAACACCGTATTTGATAGCTTTGCCGCCTCCTGCATTTTCAGCTACATTGCCGCCTATAAAACAGGTTTCCAGACTCATAGGATAGCCTGCATAAAACAAATTTCTCTCTGCAATAAGTTCGTTCACATCATTTGTAACCACACCCGGTTCCAGAACCATTACCATATTTTCATAATCTATTTCCAAAACCTTATTCATCTTTTCAACAGAAACTACAATACCGCCAAAAACAGGTATGGCGCCGCCTGATAGTCCGCTGCCTGCGCCGCGCGGAGTAACTGGTATCAGCTCCTTGTTAGCCAGTTTAACAATCTCTGCTATTTCCTCTGCTGTTTCAGGTGTTACTACAACTTCTGGCATGTGTGCGTATTGTTCCTTTGGCATCTCATCATGTGAGTAAGCCTCTATTTTTTCCTTATCAGTTAAGACATTTTTACTGCCAGCAATTTTAACCAGCTTAGCTATGATTTTATTTGTTACTGGATTATATTTCATGTTACTTGTCCCCCCTCTTCGCCAATCTTTCATTTAACAGAGGTATGACCTCAAACAGATCCCCTACGATTCCGAAGTCCGACACTTTAAAAATCTGCGCATCTGGATCACTGTTTATTGCGACAACAGTATCTGCAGTTTTTATACCGGCTAAATGCTGAATTGCCCCTGAAATGCCAATCGCTATATACAATTTTGGAGATATGGTCTTGCCGCTTAAGCCTACTTGGTGCGGGTAAGACACCCAGCCCCTGTCAACAGCATCCCTGGATGCACCAACAACTCCGCCCAATTTTTCTGCAAGTTCCCGGATTAGTGTAAAGTTCTCTCCTTTTTTTAAACCTCTTCCGCCTGCCACTACAACATCTGCGTCCTGAATACCTACGGTTTCACCTTCAGCTTTCCTAAATCCTATTCTTTCCACCCTCCCATCAATCAGCTCTTGCTTGAGCTTGATATTTATTATCTCTCCACTTCTGCTCTTATCAATTGGAGCCGGCTTGGAAGATTTTACTCTTACTGTAGCCATTTGGGGCCTGTTGTTGGGTGTTTTAATTGTTGCCAAAATATTGCCGCCTATAGCAGGTCTTGTCTGCAATAAATTTTTTGTTTCTTGCTCTATGTCAAGTTCGGTACAATCAGCAGTAAGTCCGGCATTAACCCGGACAGATACATGCGGCATCAAAGTCCTGCCGCTCGTTGTCGCCCCTGCAATTATAATCTCGGGCTTATATTTATTAATTAAATCAACCAGTACATTGCTATAATTTTCTGCAATAAAGTTTTCCAGCTCAGGGGCATCTACAACATATACCTTATCTGCCCCCCTATAGATAAGCTGCTTGAGTTCAGACTCGCTTATATTGCTGCCAAGCAGCACTGATGCCAGCTCTACTCCTAATTTATCAGCTAATTTTCTCCCTCGCGCCAAAAGTTCATAAGATACTTCTTTTATTTTCCCCCGGCTTTCCTCAGCTATGGTCCATACACCGCGATAGCTCATCTTATTGCCCTCCTTAAATTAATTCTTTTTCCCGCATAAATTTTAATAATCTGTCAATAGCTTCTGAAATGCTTTCATCGTCAGTTGCTTTTACAATTGTGCCATTCCGAGTAACCCTGGGGTGACCAATTTTTACAACTCTTGTTGGTGAACCTTTCAGCCCAAGCTTTGATTTGTCCAGTTCCATATTTTCTGTTGACCATACAGGAATTTCAGTCTTTTTAGCCTTCTGTTTTCCACGTAATGTAGGAAGACGCGGAAAGCTTATTTCCTTAACCATAGTCAGCAGAGCTGGCAGCGGCGCCTTTAAGATTTCATAACCATCTTCTACAAGCCTTTCCACTATAATATTTTTATAGGAGACTTCAACAATCTTACTTATGTAGGTAACAAGGGCAAGATTTAAAAATGAAGCAACACCGGGACCAACTTGGCCAGTATCGCCATCAGTTGCACGCTCACCTGCTAAAACTAAGTCATAATTTTCTATCTTTTTTATAGCTTCAGCCAATGCATAAGAAGTGGCCCAGGTATCTGAACCTTTAAATTCTCTTCCTGATATTAATACACCTTCATCGCATCCCATAGAAATTGCTTCCTTTAAAGCCTTCTCCGCACCTGGTGGACCGAGAGTAATTACCGTTATTTTCCCTCCAAATTTTTCTTTTAGCTGAATTCCAACTTCAATAGCATAAAGGTCAAGTGGATTGATAATGCTTTCCACTCCATCCCTTATCATTGTACCAGTCTCTTCATCCATCTTTACATTGCTTGTTTCCGGTACCTGTTTAATTAGAATAATGATATTCAATTTTTTCTCCTTTTATTTCGTGTAGTTACTCATTTTCCATAGTTTCGCTTTGCGGTTAGGCAAGCGCAGCAATCATACCAGTAGATTTTAAATTCCAAAGGTTTCGTGCTTTTATTACCAAAAAGCACTTAAGAAGTTTACCACAATATGCATGTGCCTGCACTAAAAATCATTTTTTTGTGAGGCTAATGTTATAAATATGAAGCATGCTGTCCCCGCTTCCGCTATATTCAAATTTTGTTATAGTATCAAGCGACCCCAGGTGGTTCCATACTCTTTTGCGTAAAAAAGGTAAATTAGTTAATTTTTACCTTGACTTTCTCTAATTTTCTCTATATATTTAGTAGACTACAAAGACCTTGCCGCGCAAATCTGAAAGAGAGGCTAAAATGGAAAACAATGAAATAATGACTATCAGAGACATCTCCCTTTATTTGAAGATTAATGAAAAAACTGTCTACAAACTTGCTAAACAAGGAAAATTGCCAGGTGTTAAAATTGGTGGAATGTGGAGATTTAAAAGGGAAGCTATTGATAGCTGGATGATGAATGCCGGCAAACAAATAAAGGTGGAAAAAATTAAAGATTTAGATCACCTGAATTTAAAATGGAACGAAAAAAAGGCATTACTGGAATTGAAAAAAAGATTGCTTGAAAGGTTTCCAGATGCTGAAATTATTCTTTACGGCTCAAAAGCAAGGGGCGATTTTGATGAAGAATCGGATATTGATGTTTTGATAATTTTAAAATGTAGAGTCAATGACAGTTTAAGAGAAAAGATCTTCAGTATGAGCTTTAAGATAGAGCTAAAATATGATGTGATTTTTGGAATACTGGTGGAACCTG
>CAYMPQ010000001.1:0-79086 GCA_964392345.1 uncultured Actinomycetota bacterium | reverse complement strand
GAAGGAATTTAGTGGTTTGCAACGAGAAAGAAAAGAGGCTTCATGGTAAAATAGAGATACTGCCCTGGAGTAATTTCCTGCAGGAATTATGGGCGGGAAATATTTTATGACAGTTGTTTATGTTAATCTATTTGGAATACTTTTCAGTAGACAATTCGGATAAATATCTTTATGACCTTTCTGTAAAGAATAAAGCAATTTTTGCTCTCCTGTTTGGGTCATATGCTCGTGGTACTGCAACAGAACATTCAGATCTTGATATAATTTTTGTTGAAGAAACAAATAAACCTTTTTTATCAAGACTGGATCCTTATTTTTCCCCTCTATCTGACTTAATGAATGGTGGGGTTGATGTTTTTGTTTATATGCCCGATGAATTTAAAAAAATAGTTATGCCACGTGTGTTTATCAATTTATGGCTGAAAGGAATCTGAAAATAGATGACTGACCATAATTCAATATATCTAAAAATGGTCTTGACTAATTTAAGATACATGATAAATTAGTCATAATAAAATAAGATATTATCAATATGAAACTGCAATGGAAGAAAAAATAAAAAGAATATATACATCTCTTATAAAGGAACATTTTAAAAATCACAAGCAAATGATTTTTCTTAGCGGGCCCAGGCAAGCCGGGAAAACCACAGTAAGTCTCATGGCCAAAGAATTATACTCAAACGGTGTGCCAATATCAAACCCATTGGGATAAACAGTTCCTTATTTTATTTTTTCTTTAAGGGGTCTCCACCAGTCCTCATTGTTTACATACCAGTTTATGGTTTTTTCAAGCGCCTGCTCAAAATTGTTCTGAGGTGACCAGCCAAGTTCGGTATTTATCCTGGCGCAATCAACAGAATAGCGCCTGTCGTGCCCAAGCCTGTCGGTAACTGGTTCTATCATTGATTCTGGCTTATCCAGCATTTTAAGTATCTTTTTAGTAATCCAGATATTTGGTTTTTCATTTCCTGCGCCTATGTTGTAGACATCGCCTATCTTCCCCTTGTGCAGTATAACGTCAAGCGCAACACAGTTATCCTCTACATATATCCAGTCCCTTACATTTTTGCCGTCCCCGTATAAAGGTACTTTTTTGTCATCTATTAAATTGGTTACAAAAAGCGGGATTAGTTTTTCCGGATACTGGTAAGGACCAAAGTTGTTTGAAGTTCGGCTAATTATTACAGGGGTTTTGTAAGTTTTATAGAAAGAGCGGACTATCATTTCAGCTCCTGCTTTTGAAGCCGCATAAGGACTGTTTGGTTTTAATGGGTCATCCTCTGCAAAAGAGCCTTTTTCTATGGAGCCATAAACCTCGTCCGTGCTTATCTGGAGAAAAGCCTTTGTACCGTACTTCTTTGAAGCTTCAAGAAGTATATACGTGCCATAAACATCTGTTTGTATAAATACTCCCGGGTCTTCTATTGATCTGTCCACGTGAGACTCTGCTGCAAAGTTTACAGTAGCATCTATGCTGTTAAATTTAAATATTTCATCTACAAGCTTGCTGTCGCATATATCTCCTTTTATAAACTTGTAATTAGAGTTTTTCCCCTCAATACCCTTTAAATTTTCCAAGTTTCCGGCATAAGTTAGCTTGTCCAGATTTATTATTTTGTACTCTGGGTACTTCCTTGTGATGCATCGAATAAAATTGCTTCCAATAAAACCAGCGCCGCCAGTTACAAGTAATGTTTTGAACTCTCTGCTTTCCAATTATTTCCTATCCGTCCTTTCTGTCCCAGTTGTATGGTATATCAGGGCTATGCGGATCCACCCTGTATTCATCCGGCTCCATGTAGTTATACACTTCAGTAGGTATATTTATGCATATTGCTTCGCTGCCGCTTATGCATTTGAAGCCGTGAAACACATAATTTGGTATTTGAAGCAGCTGTGGATTGTGCTCACCCATAAAAAATTCATTTACCTCTTTGTATGTAGGCGAATCTTTCCTGCTGTCATACAGTACAATTTTCATCATACCTTTTACAACTACCATATTGTCTGTCTGGATTTTATGATAATGCCAGCCTTTTACAACGCCGGGATAAGCAGTGGTCATATAAACCTGCCCAAACTTGGTAAACAAGCTGTCGTCTGAGCGCAGCATCTCCATCAGGCGCCCTCTTTCATCAGGTATTACTTTCAGCTTTTTTATTTTTACTCCTTCTATCAAGGATAACCTCCTATTACTTAAGCTTATTTTAAATTCCAATACCTTTATAGTTAAAGCCCATATCTGTAAGGCTTTTTTTGTCAAGGCAGTTTCTGCCATCAATTATATTAGGGCTTTTCATTATTTTTTTTATTTTCCCATAGTCCAAATTTAAAAACTCGTCCCATTCCGTTACCAAAACAAGCAGGTCTGCCTTATCTGATGCTTTGTATGGATCACTTGCCATGGCAGCTCCCCTGTCCATGTCGGGCGGATACTCATTTGCAACAGGGTCGTAAACCCTTACTTCTGCACCAAGCTCTAAAAACTTATTTATTATAGTAACTGACGGCGCTTCCCTTGTATCATCAGTATTTGGCTTAAAGGAAAGTCCCAGCACTGCAATTACCTTGTCATCTATTATCCCAAGTAAATCCATTGCTTTTTGAATTACCTTAAACCTTTGCTGGTTATTTACCTGTATTACAGCATTTAAAATGTTTGCACCTGCACCATATTCTTCAGCTGTATAGGATAGCGCCCTTACATCTTTAGGAAAGCACGACCCTCCCCAGCCAATACCTGCCTTCATAAACCGCGTGCCTATTCTGCTGTCAAGCCCCATGCCATAAGTTACATCCAAAATGTTAGCTCCAATCCGCTCGCACAGGTTTGCAATCTCATTAATAAAAGATATTTTAGATGCAAGAAATGAGTTGGATGCATATTTTATGAGCTCTGAACTTGTTGAATCTGTTATGAGGACAGGGACCTCTTCTTTTTTGTGGCTGTTTGCCTTTGCGTAATCAAAGTCCTGGTTTATTATGGGCTCGTACAGCTCTTTCATAATATCTATGGCTTTTTTGCTCTCAGAACCGATTACAAGCCTTTCGGGGAAGAAAGCATCATTTACTGCTTCTCCTTCTTTTAAGAATTCCGGGTTGGACACAATATCAAAACTGTGATTATTATCTTGATTTTCTTTTATTATCTTTTTTATCCTTTTGGCTGTCCCTATTGGGACGGTACTCTTGTTTACAACTATTTTATAGCCGTTTATTGATTTTCCAATTAACTTTGCTACTTCATCCAGTGATGAAAGATCGGGTTTTCCTGTGGAGAGAGGAGGAGTACCAACACTTACAAAAATTATATCACTGTTTTTTATTCCATAACCAATATCCTGGCTAAAAGATATATTTCCACTGTCTTTATTTTTCCTTACAAGTTCTTCCAAATCCTGTTCGTATATTGGCACCCTGCCACTTTGAAGAAGTGAAATCTTTTTCTCATCTTTATCAGCGCATATCACATTGTGGCCAATCTCTGCAAGGCACACGCCTGTTACAAGCCCTACGTATCCTGTTCCTATAACACATACTTTCATAATTTCACCTACCCGTAATGGTTAAATAAGCTGTAAATACTATGATATGATAGCATAAATTTTAGTCTTGCAAAATGAATAACTCCGTTAAGCGCATAATTTTCTGTAATCTCTATCACCACTCCAATAACTATCTATGTTTGGGCAGCTAAAATTTTTTCTTTATCTTCTACCATATATTCTTATTTTTAAAAATTATTTTACCAATTACCGTATATAAAATAAAATCTCTACTAAAGCAAATAACTTATGGAGACTGGTATCTAAAATGCTTGTGGAGATAAAAAAGAAAACTTACAGACAAGATACAGATCATGACAGGAAAAGCAACTTAGAAAAATCAGGCAGAGGTTAATTTTTTAAAAGCTTCCACTGTATCTTTTATGCTGTTGTCCCATGAAAAAGCTTCATCTACTCTTTTTCTGTTCAGTTCCCCGCGCCTTTTTGACTCATCAGGATTTTTTATGGCCCAGATAATTTTTTCAGCAAAAACTTTGATTGAATCATCGCTTGCATAAATCCCGCCATTTTCTAAAAATCTTCTGTTGTTTTTTGAATCAAAGCAAACTACCGGCAGTCCTGCACCCATATAATTTATAACCTTGCCGCTTGCTTCGCCTGCTTTGTCAATTTTCGGCTCCACTGCAATATCACTAATTACAAGGTAGTTAGGCAGTTTAAAGTAATCAACCATCCCTGCAAAGTGTACATTTGATTGAACCCCAAGTTCTTTTACTTTCTTAGCTGTTTCTTCTACTGGATAGCCTACAATTAGAAAATGAGCATCTTTAATCTTATTTAGAACAAGCGGTATTGCTGACACCAGATTCCAGACTCCCTTTGCTGCAAGCAGAGCTCCTGTAAAAATTACTACCGGCACGCCCTCGGGTATCCCAAGCTCTTCCTTTAGCCCTTTTTTTGGGGTTACATTAAAGAAGTCAGTGTGAACGCCATCTATTACCACTCTCACTTTGTCAGGATTTACCTTAAACCTATTTTTAATTATATCTCCGTTTGAAACTGAACTGCATATGAAAAAATCAGGCATCCTGCAAATTATCTTTTCTGCAGTATGAAAAATCCACCTTATAAATTTTTTCCCTCTAATCCAGTTGAATGTATCAAGCTCTGAGGTCAAGCTCCCCTGCACATCAAAAACAAGGGGAACCCTGCCAAAAGTTAAAAGATACTTAATTAAGCCTCCAACAAATGCTCCCTCATGAAGATGGCCATAAATAATATCTGGTTTTTCCTTAAGATAAACTGCAGCAGCTTTAAAGAATAAAATAATATCAATATAAAACTTATGAATGGATGGGCCAGCTTCAAGTTTTTTGTACCAGGGGATGTTAATAATTCTCCTTATATCAAGCCCTGCTACATCCCTCCCATTGTGGTAAGTGCAGATTATGTTCTGGTAGCCATTTTTTTCAAGTGCTTTCATCTCACCCAAAATCCTCATATGGCAGCCTCTGTCTGCAAAAAATGGGGTAGGTACTATATTTAATATTTTTTGTTTTTTTCTTTCACTCACTTTTTTAAAATTTCCAAATACATTTAATAAACTCATTTAAGCAGTCTTAAGCAGCATTAGCCGGGATCAAGACATCGCCAATAAAAAGTCACCTGTTTTCCTTAAACCACCTGTAAGTTAGTTTAAGCCCTTTTTCCAAAGAAACTTTTGGCTCCCAGCCAATAAATGTTTTTGCCTTCTCACAGTACAGAGAGCTTCTTTTCTGCTCACCTTCCTTTGGTGGTCCGTGGATTTCTTCTATACTATCGTTTTTGGATATATTTTTTAGAATATGAAACAAATCAACTACACTTGTTTCTTCCCCGGTCCCTATATTCATCTCGCCTACAAAAGTTCCCTTGATTGCTTTTGTATTTGCCTCAACTACATCACTGGCATATACATAATCCCTTGTTTGCTTCCCGTCTCCATTAATTACAGGACTTTCCCCGGTTAGCATTTTTTTTGAAAATATTGCCACAACACCTGCTTCCCCATAAGGATCCTGCCTTGGCCCGTAAACATTTGCATACCTGAGTGCTACATATTTTAAGCCATAATTGTAAGAGTAATAATGCAGATATTTTTCTACCGACAGTTTTGCAACACCATAAGGAGAAATTGGATTTAGCGGATGCTCCTCGCCTGCAGGAAAGTGCTGCTGTTCTCCATAAACTGTTCCCCCGCTTGAGGCAAATATTACTTTTTCCACATTATATTTCATACAGGCTTCCAGTATGTTTAAACTTCCAAGTATGTTTATGCCGGCATCATACGCAGGGTCATCTACAGAATTTCTAACACTTATCTGGGCGGCATTATGGATCACAATCCGGGGTTTTTCCTTTTTAAATATATCAAGGATTTCTTTGCTTCTTATGTCACATTTGTAAAAGCCGGCCCTGGTGCCTACATTTTCTTTTTTACCTGTAGACAGGTCATCTACCACGGCTACCGTATGATTGCCTTTAATAAGCTTATCTACTATATTTGAGCCTATAAACCCGGCTCCTCCTGTTACAAGAATATTCAACTGCCCCGCCTTTCATTTAAAAATATATTAACACTAAAAGTCTTTTAAAAAAATAATATTTTTTCCTTAACAGTTTACAGTGTTTTTTGTTTGCAGAAATTCATTAAGGCAGCCTCGCAATGCTACTCTTGCCTTAAATACTCCTCATTTCTAACAGCAGGTATGGACAGGTCAACATTTCCGTAAACTTTTATCCTTTTTCCATCTATATAAAAAACAGCGCCCTTTATGCCCGGGATTTCTGTAAGCGTATTTACTATTGAATAAATTATATATTCATCTAAAATCCTGCTGTCAAGGCTGTTTTTAAAAAATTCTTCAGACAAGTTAACTTTTACTATATTTCCCTGAACCTCAACTCCAAGAAGCTTCGTACCGCCCGGGATCACTGCATAATAATATGTCTTGGACGGACCTTTTAATATTTCCTGCATGGCATTTATTGCTGCAGTTTGTAAGTTCCCTGCAGTTATTGTTCTTTCTTCTGAAATAAATTTTTTGTCTTCCCCGAGGCCGCAAAAGTAAAAATTAATATTAAGTTTTTTCGGGAAAGTATCTTTGTCATCAGTATCTTCTTCTGCTTTTTTAAAATAATTTATTACCTTCTGCCATAAAGATTCACTTTTTTCTGTATCGCTGCCAGCTGGAATTTCAGCAGCATCTGCCTCAGCATCACTGCCGGCTGTCTCAGCGCTATCCCCGAAAACATCTTTATCTTCAGAAAGGCGAGATATGTCCGCTTCTATTTCAGAAACTTCCCCGCCATCCGATGAAGAAGTAATGTAAGAGAATAATTTCCCTTTTAGGCTGCTGAAAAATACAGGATTGTCTATAGAATAAAATATAAAAAAACCAGCTGCAACTATTAAAATAATTATAAAAGTAAATTTAATGACCGGCGGATTTCTTTTTCTTCTCTTCTTTATTATTTTACCCTCTTGCCTCATTTTTTATAAAATGTGATAACCTGCAGATACTTATAAAAGTTACCTTAAAGCTATAAATTCAATTAAGCCCCGCCAAAGCTTCAAGAGACGCAAGAGTATCAATTGCAGTTTGGTATTTAGGGTAAATTGCAAGAGCTTCCTCAAGCTCCTCTTTTGCTTCCTCAAATCTTTTCTCGTACTCAAGCTGCTTGGCATTCCCATGATGTGTTCTGGCAGTATCCACTATCATTATAGCACTCTGGTAGTTTGCATCAATTCCGTCCTCAAGCTCCTGCTTTTTGGCTTCCGGCAAATCAGATCCATCTATGGCAATAATAGCATTTCTATATTCTTTAACCGCTAAAGAATACTCCCCTTCATTGTAATAAGCATCTGCAGATGCTATCCTGTCCAGTATATTTTGTGGAGTCTCTTCCTCTGGCTCTGGCTGCTCTTCGGCAACCTCCTCTTCAGCGACCGCTGCTTCAGCTTCTTCTGCTGCCGGTTCTATTATGGTTTCTTTTTCTACAGCTTCAGCCCTGCAGGCAAATATTAATACAGAGATTAAAAAAATTAAAACAATAGCAAACGCTGCGCTTGCTATACCTTTTTTTCTGTCTGACATATGCTGCTGCCTTTCTATAAAATTGGTTCAGGTAAAAATTTATTTACCTGTAATGTATTTAAGACATTATATATAACTGCAAAAAGTTTTCAAATAATTTGCAGGGGCCAAAAGATTTCCTTTAACTTCAATTAGTTTTATATATCCTTACGAGACTTGCTTCCGGCTGGCAGTAAAACCTGAACTGTGAAAACCTGCCTTCGCCAAGACCCCTGGTAATATAAAGAACAAAATTTTTAAAATAAAAAAGACCTGAGGCAAATTTAGTTTTTATCCTGCATCCTGAAAGCACGGCTCCAATTAGCGGAAGCCTTACCTGCCCTCCGTGGGTATGTCCGCTAAAAATAATATCAACTTTCCTCTGCGACAATTCAGTTATGGAATCAGCATCCGGTGTATGCATAAGAATTAGCCGCAGTTTATCCTTGTTATTTATTTTGTGTACTTTCTCTTTCTTCAAGCTAAATGCATCCCTGTATCTAGCTTCGTAGTTAGATTTTTTAAGAAGTTCCAGACTTATAACAGGCCCGGTGTCCTTAAAAGCTTTTTCTATGTCAATTTTTTTAATTATTGGGTCATCAAGACCTATAATTTCTACTTCCCTTATGCCCTGCCTGCCTATATTAATCTTCCTTGCCTCATTACTTAAAACTTCAATCCCAATATCAGCTAATCTTGATACTATGCAGGAAACATCATTTTCCCTTTCATATTCCCTTTTTCTCTTGAACATATTTTTTAAAAATTCAGCAAGTTTCTTATTGTAGTAATCATGCACGCCAAAAACAGCATACTTGCCATATCTTGCTTTAAAGGAATTTAGCATACCGGCTAAGTATTCAATATTTTTATCCTGCTCAACAAGATCCCCTGTAAGAAAAATGAAGTCTGGTTCTAAGTTATTAAGACTCTTCACAAATTTATATAATTTCCTGCCTTTATAATTTTTCCTGAGATGGAAATCTGACAGATGTAAAATTGTGAGCACAGGAGAATTAATTTTTTTTGGTGCTAAATCAATACTGCCATTGTTTTTTATATAAATATTTACTTCCGACAGTTTAAAATTTGTCGGCTCATATCTATATGCATAAAAAATAAATACCAGGATAATAACTAATATAATGATTAAAAAAAACCAAACCATAAATTACAATTTCCTTCTTATAATTTTAGCGGATCACAGGTCCTTAATATGATATCATAATTTTTAAAAAGTCATTGAAAAAATTTAAATAATGTATTATTATAAAATAGTCAATATGTCATTATGACCTTATTGGAGAGACTATGAAAAACATGAATGATAATATTTCGGTAGCAGAAGCTAAAAGTCATTTTTCAAAATATATTTCTAAAGTTGCTTACGCAGACAAAAGATTTGTTATTACCAAGAGAAATAAACCAATTGCTGCGCTTGTATCTATAGACGAACTACAAAAAATTGACTTGAAAGAAAAATCAGAAAAAGAGTCAAAAAAATTTTCTGAAATGATAAGAAAATGGAAAGACTTTGATGAAATAGCCGACGATGTAGAAAAAGCATATAGAGATCGCTCAAAGGATAAAGAGAGAAATGTATCTTTTTGACACTGATACTATTACTAATATCACAAAAAAAATACCGTCCCGTAAATTAATCAGCAATATAAACAAACTAAAAAAAGAAGAGCGATTTTTATCTACTATAGCTATAGGTGAAATTACATATGGAGCATTCAATAGCAATAATCCCAATCATTACATAAACGAATTAAAAAACATTCTACTTCCTTTAGTAAATATTTTACCTTTTGACAGTAACTCTGCATATATTTATGGGGAGATTCGGGCAGAACTAGAGAAAAGGGGAGAAAGTTTACCACACTGCGATATACAGATAGCTTCTATTGCTATAGCTAACAATCTTATTTTAATAACAGGCAATATCAATCACTTTAAAAGAATAAGCTCTCTTAGAATTGAAGATTGGATAAACTAAATCTAACAGCCCATATCCGGATAATGAACCCTGGGTATAGAATTAGAGATTACCCACAGGTATGTAACTGGAAAAAGATGGAGCATGTATCTTTCTATGGACCCGGTAAAATCTTCTACAGCTGCCAGGGATAAAAATACGCTTAAAAATCCAAATATGATAAATACAAAAAATATCCAGCTGTAGTTTTTAAAATGACTTCTTACGTTTAGCATAAAAAGGATAAACAATATTATCCATATTGGGCCATAGGAAGAGCCAAGTATTGCCCTTGTTGAATCATAGGCTGAAAACAGGACTTCAGCGCTAAATGCCTGCATGGCTCTCTTAAAGTCAAAGATATTTCCTGCGCCAAATCCAGTATTTGCATTTGCTCTTAGCAGTTCACTCCATTCCATGCTCACAAGCGGAAGACTAAGTTTAATTTTAAGCAGAAACCATGGGAGCAGTACTGCAGCAGCAAGGCCTGTGGGAATTGCCAGATTCAAAAGATTTTTTATAAAATTTTTTCTTCCATTTAAGCTAATTATAAAAAAGATGAGGTTTAGTAAAATAAATATAAATGCATATAGCAGTCCCTCGCTTCTGGTAAGTGCCAGCATGGAAAAAAATACAGCAGAAATCATAAGATGCTTTCTTGCGCTTTTAACTTCTATCCTTGATAAATAGAAGTTAAAAACTCCTATGGCAAGGATTATGGAAAAAAGCAAATTTGTATATTCAATATAGCCATGATCGGTGACAATTGGCAGTGTGGAAAATATGAATACAAATACGATAGATAAAATCCTGCTTACTTTAAACCTGAAATAATAATAAAGGATAAAGCAGGAAGAGCAGTAAAATAGTGGGAAGATAATTTTTACCAGATTTTCATTGATCTCTCCCATCCAGAAATAAATCCAGGTCTGTATCAGCGGCAGGTATAGAGGGTATGACAGATGAGAAAAGCCGTAATGATGTTCGCTATAAAAAGTATTTATGCTCCCGTCTATAAAAAAAGCTTTTCCCTTGAGGCTCCAGCATGAGACTGCGTCCCAGAATCTTATTGGAAACAGCATTGCAAAAAATAGCACTATGGCAAAATTAACTGCAATAAGTGCGGCAAAGATGATAAATATTGCTTTTTCGGTTTTCGCAGGGCCAAAATTTTTTGGAAATTTATTTTTTTCATTAAAATGTTTTCCGCTAAAATAACAGTACAAAAAGAAAATAAAAGCAATCAGGCTAAGGCTCAGTACCAGCCAAATATTATACTTTATTTCAAGCAGTGACACAGCTATGAAAAAAAGTGAGATGATGAGCGCGCCTGCATAAAAACTTATGAAAAATATATAAAATCTTCTGGAAATAGAATTGTATCTTGCAGATGAACTGTTGTTTTTAAGCAGCAGAAAATAGACAGGTATATACCCTATAAAAAAAAGCGAGAGTATTGCTAAAATCAATTTAAGATAAACTAACATTTATAGAGACAATCAAATATTAATAAGTTTTAATTACAATAATAAAACAAACAAAAAAATGCAAAAAATAATTGACATAAAGAGTCAGATATATTAATATGCATAATATTAATATGCATATTAATTAAAGATGGGGTTAGATATAATGGAAAGAGAAAGAACATCTGTGCTTTTAGATAAGGATGTTATGTTTAAACTAAAAAAAATAGCAAAATTTACTAGTAAATCTACATCCTTTATTATTAGAGAAGCAATTAGTGAATATATTGTTAAAAAAATTCCTAAGAAAGAAACTAATATTGTTGGAATTGTTGATAGCGGTGATCCTCATTTTGCTGAAAATGATGAAGAATATTTAGAGAAAAACTTTGGAAAGGACTGAAATGCAAATTATTTTAGATACCAGTGCTGTTATAGGTTTGATGGATAAAAAATATGGGAAACACAAATATTTAAAAAGAATATTTACAGAAAAAGAGAATGTATACATTCTACCTTCTGCTACCATTGGTGAGATATGCTATATGTTGAACAGTAGATTTGGAAATAAAATCGAGCTTATTTTCCTCCAAGAAATTAACAGAAGTTTCCACCTGGAAATATTAAAAGATGAGGACATCTTCCGTATTATAGAGGTATTGAAAAAATATGATACCCTTAACATTGGTTATGTTGATGCTTCTATTATTGCAATAGCTGAGCGGCTTAAGATTAATAAAATACTTACATTGGATAGAAAACATTTTGAAGTGGTTGCACCAAGAGGATTTGATTCTTTTGACATATTAATATAAAAACTTTTAGCGTTATGGGTGAATTTTGGTTAAGATATGATTGCACTATGACAATATAAACAAACACTTTGATTTGCTTTCAGAGCATTTTGCCATAACGGTTTAATTACAAAAATCTTATATGCCACTACAAATAAAAGGATAGAAATGGTTTTAGTGATTGGTGCGACAGGCTTTTTGGGGCCGCATGTTCTTGGTAAACTATTAGAGAATAACTACAAAGTTAACTGTCTGGTCAGGACAGATAGCAATAAATCCAGGCTTGAGGAAGTTTCAAGGTCGCCTGGTAAGGAAGTTAAATTTAGCACAGGAACGCTCCAAAGCGGAGATTCAATAATCTCTGCCGTTAGGGATGCAGACGCAATAATTTACATGGTAGATCTAAAGCATGCACAGCTTCTTAAAAATTTCTTAGGTGCAGTAAATCGTACAGATACTAAAAGAGTTGTGTTTATTAGCTCTACCACTGTTCTAATCCCTACTGAGGATAAAATAAAAGAACAAAAAATAAATTCTGAAAGATTGATAAAAAAATCAAAATTAGATTACACAATCTTAAGGCCTTCCATGATTTATGGCTACCAGAATGACACTAATTTTTCAAAAATGATTAGATTTATAAAAAAGAGAGGTTTCTTTATAACCTTTGGAAACGGGAATAATTTAATCCAGCCAATATATATTGGAGACGTAGCCTGTGCTGCAGCCAGCGTTTTGGAAAATAAAAAAACATACGGAAAAACATATAACTTAGCCGGGCAAAAACCCTTAAAATATAATGATATGATAAAAATTGTGAAAAGCAAGATGGGCAAACAATTTAAAGTAATAAAACTTCCAATTGGCTTAAGTAAATTCTTAATATCCGTCTACAGTAAGATTTCTAAAAATTCTGCCTTAACCCCGGAACAGATAGAAAGAATGGGAATTGACAAGCGCTATTCTTATGAAGAGGCTAAACGTGATTTTGGTTTTTCACCTATAAGCTTTGAGAGCGGCATTGAGAAATTAATAAAAGAGTTAAATTAGAACCTGTAACAAAAAAATTGGACCAGCTGTAAGTGGCAAAATTAAAAAATATACCTCTTAAATATAAAAAGCGTATTTCCATAGCTGTCTCTGTGTTTTTCCTGCTTATTTTTATCTCATTTTGCTTTCCAATATTTAATACATCATACGCAGGTTTAACGCAAATTGCATACGAGCCTCTGGAGTTTAAATTAGATAATCCAAAAACTACTAAAATCTCAGATTATCTCATAGTAAATATAAAAGCTGAAAATACTGGTTCTGTAGATTTTCCAGCTGGAAGTGTGCGGGTCAGGTGGAAATATGCCGGGCAGGATGAATTTGAAACCACCAGCCAGCAGAAATTTAAAATTTTTATAGATGGGATAAGCCACAATTACTACGTGCCAATTGGGGAAAATAAATATTGGACTGGGAAAACCCAAAATAAGATCAGCCACATAAAAGTAGATGTCCCGGAAGTAGCAGGCGTTAAAATATCTGTAAGCAATATTGTTCTAAAAGAAAGAGTTCTGCCCTCTCTGGATTCATACATAAATTATCTTTCCAAAAATATTTTTAATATTGAGCATATAAATAGATTTTTAACTCCAGCATATATTTTTTTAGCGGTACTCCTTGTAATATATATCGCCAACAATTTATTATTTAAAAGAAGTGCTAAAACTTACAAAGCCTTCTTAATTATACTGATATCAATTTTAATATTTGCCTCTTTTAATTTTATGGCATCTGAGGCATGCACTGTGAAAAGCTACTGGGATTCTTACAAAAGATATATTTTAAGCGGTAATTTAAGCAAAACTTATGTTGGCTTTTATGATTTTGAGAAATTTATATCCTGGTTAGGCGATAGGATTCCAGAAGATGAAAATATTATAGTTCTGGTAAGAGGTGAGCCAATATATATAATGTCTGAGATAGCATATAACTTATATCCTGCGGATGTAAAATTTATAAACATTAGCCAGAAGGAAACCGGTGAAATCTTAGAAGAGGCTGCGCTTGTTAATTCCAAATCTCAAAATAGGTACAACTACATCATTGCCCTGTCAGAAAGTGACAAGCTATATTCAGATAAACTGGTTATGGTAGACAAATATAAAGATAGCGGCGGCTTTGTGTATAAGTTAAATAACAGCAAGTAAAAATATTTAAGCTAATTTGCACCCTTGCCTGTTAGAACTGCTTTTACGGTAACAAGCATAATTTTTATGTCAAGAAGCATTGAGGCATCTTTTATATACAAACCATCATATTCAACTTTTTTAGGTATGGACAAACTGTCTCTTCCGCTGATCTGGGCAAGTCCTGTCACACCTGGGCGAACTTTATCAATGCCTCTCTGCCTTCTAAGCCTTATAAGCAGAGGCTGGTTGTGGAGCGCGGGCCTTGGCCCCACAAAACTCATATCGCCTTTCAGTATATTTATAAGCTGCGGGATTTCATCCAGGCTGAGCCTTCTGAGCGTGCTGCCTGTTTTAGTATTTAGCCTGTTCTGGCCGCTTAGCTTGTCAGTTGGTATATCAGGCGTTCCTTCTTTCATTGTTCTAAATTTATAAATAGTAAAATATTTGCTGCCTGTGCCAATTCTTTTTTGCCTGAAAATGATTTTCCCGGGAGAATCTATTTTTATTAAAATAGGAATGATTATCCAGAGAGGTATAAATAATATCAGGAGAATGATTGAAAATATTATGTCGAAGCTTCGCTTTAAAATTTTATAAAACATAGACTATAAATTTGCCAACCTAAATTTTTCATCATCTAAACCACATCTTTTTTTCATCAAAGTTAGGCACTATCTTTTTTAAATCTTTAAATAAATTATTGTAATCATGGAGTTGAACTTCTTTTTCTATATTGAACAATATATCTAAATTTTTCTCTTTATCTCCCTTATTTTTATTTTTTGCCTCAAATATTTGTTCAAGTTCAGTTGATACCAGCTTTTCGTCTTCTCCAACCAGTTCCTCGTCCATCTTTTCACCATATCTTGGACCAGTATATATAATTTCAATATCTTTTCCGGGTTCCATTCCGTATATCTTTATCATGTTTGTTGCAAGATCTAAAATATTTATAGGCTCACCCATATCCAGAACATATATCTCTCCGCCTTTTCCCATTATGCATGCCTGTATCACAAGCTGTGCTGATTCAGGTATGGTCATAAAATACCTTTTCATGTCAGGATGAGTAACTCTTAGCGGGCCTCCGGAACGAATTTGCTCTTTAAATACAGGGACCACGCTTCCATGGCTTCCAAGAACATTGCCAAACCTTACTATCATAAACCTTGTATTTTTTACTTTTGATAAAGCCTGGAGGTATTTTTCTGAAAGTAACTTTGAAACCCCCATTATATTTTCAGGATGTACTGCTTTATCTGTAGACAGCATCACAAATCTGCTTACTCCAAAATCTATAGAAAATTTGGCCAGCATTTTAGTGCCCAAATAATTGTTTCTGACAGCAGCTTCCGGGTTTAACTGCATCAGCGGTACATGCTTATATGCAGCAGCATGGAATACAATAGATGGCCTGTAATTTTCAAATACCCCATTCATAGCTTCCCTGTCCCTTATATCGGCAACTACTGGAACTACTTCTGTAAAGGCAAGTTTATTGGTTAGTTCTTCTTCTATTAAAAATAGGTTATTTTCTGCATGATCAACCAGTATTATTTTCCCCGGACTAAACCTTAATATTTGCCTGCATATTTCAGATCCAATAGAACCGCCGGCGCCGCTTATTAAAACTACTTTATCTTTTATTTCCGACGCTACTTCAGGAATTTTTATCTTTACAGGCTCTCTTCCCAGGATATCTTCTATTTCTATGTCCCTTATCTGGTACAGATAGACCTTCCCATCAATTACCTCATACAAGCTTGGGAGTGTTTTACAGTTAGCGCCGGCTTCCTTTGCTCTAAAAGCAACTTCTTTTCTGGCTTTGCTTGAAGCAGAAGGCATTGCTATTATTACCTCGTCAACTGAATATTTTTTAATAACATTTTCCATATTCAGTATTGTGTCCAAAACTTTGACTCCATGTATCTGCTGCTTTAATTTCAATTTATCATCATCTAAAAAGCCTATGGGCATATATTCACTATTTCTCTGCCTTATCATTTCCCTGACAATCATCTCTCCTGCATCCCCGGCACCAACAATAAGCACTCTTTTCTTTCGGGTATCCGGGTTGCCAAACTTAAGTTCATTAAAAAATCTTTCAGAAAATCGGGATACCATTACCAAAATTAAGGTAAGAAGATAATCAATTACAAAAATGCTTCTTGGAAAATAAGGAAGAGAAAAATTTATCTTTACTCCGAACACAGATATCGGATGGCTTGTAGCATAAAAGATTGCTATTACAATAATTGAGCTTAAGGTAACTGCTTCCACTATAGCTGTCAAATCTTTCAGTGACGCATATTTCCAAACCCTCCTGTACATCCCAAACAACCAGAACATCAGAACTTTTACTATGATTATGACGGTGACATACCATACAATAAAGTTATAATACTGGGAGAAGAGCCCTCCGCCTCCACCAAAGTCAAGTTGCCCCCTGAGAAAAAAGGAAATGACAAAGGAAGAAAAAATTATGAGTATATCAAATATAGCTTGCCTTATTATTTTAAACGAATATCTTTTATCCATAAAAATATTATAACATAGATTAGAAGAGCATATGGTCCAAATTTAGCGCATATTTTCTTTATAATCTTTACCCAGTATTAAAATCAAGTCTGCAGAAGTACCGTAATAGCTCCACTTGCTGCTGTACGTTTCAGTACTGTAACTGCTAAGAACAAGGGCCAACTGCTGCGCTTTTTCTTTTTCGCTCTCCTTGTAAATTATAATGCTTTCTTCAAAATCAGAACTTTCTGCGTTTGCCAGAGAATAAACTTTAAAACCATAGCTCTTTAAATATTCTCCAAATTCACGGGCAGATCCGCCGGTCCCATTCCCATTAAATATCTTAACTGAAGTGCTTTTAACTACTCCCTTATCTAAAGTCTCGCCAACATTTATATCTATCTCTAAAGGTATGACTCCTTTTTCTGAAAACCACGTGACCCCTTCATGAACCATATCATATTGAAGCGTGTATCTCCCCGGTTTATCAGGTGCCTTAATTTTCATGTTTACGACAGACTCCTCATCGTGTGAGACATCACCTGCAAGCAAACCTCTGCCTCCATCCCACACTACAATCTCTCCTGTGTCTCTATTAACCCAGTGAGTTCCCAAATTCACTCTTCCACGTCTTTTGCTATGCTCCCACAACAGGAACCCGCTATTTTTAACTGTAACTTCTGATTCAAATTCCTGCCCCGGATCCAGATAATTGGGAGTAGTTCCAAAATCATCATACTTTGCAGAATAAGCTATATTTACACTTACATACTTTTCAAGCGGCTGAACACCTTGATAAGAGAACCAGGTGATGCGCTCATGGACCAGATCTATCTGCAGAACATACTCTCCCTCCTCGGGAGGTGACTTCACTTTTATGTCAAATATTACTTTTTCCCCTGGCTTTACCTGCTGTTGGGGAAGAACACTTCTGTAGCCATCAAAAACAATCATTTCTTTACTTTTAAAATCTATCCAGTGATAGCTTAAGTAAACCAGGTTTTCTCCACCCTTGTCCCATGTAAGAACTCCTGTGTTTTTTACTATTACTTTAAAATTATATTCTGTACCTTCAGCCATATTATCAGGAATATCATCAACATCACCATATGAAGCACTGTATTCGCTTGACGGCTCCCCGTTAAGTATTCTTTGCCACATTGCTCTTGCTTCTTCTACATCAGGTATTTGAACACTTATGGTTCCATTCTTGGTCCAGTCAGGGCAGGATGGTATAATGGCAGTTTTAAAACTATCTGTATTAAAAGACAGGACTGCCTTCGCATATTGAGCTATTGTCAAAGTATCCAGATCTGTCTTGGTATTTTCCACAAGGATATTAAAATAATACGAAATTTTAGACAGGTACTTTATGTTTAATTTTTGATCTAAAAGCTGGCTGACAAGATACTGCTGACGTTGTATCCTTCCTATGTCACCAAGTTCTGTAGACCGGCTCCTTGTATAAGAAAGCGCCTGTTCACCTGTAAAGTGGTGATTACCAGCAGAAAAATTAGCGCCGCTCTTTGGATCAACAAGCGGCCTTTCAATGACAACATCCACTCCGCCAAGCTCATCAACCAGTTTGACAAATCCCTCAAAGTCCACAGTGATATAATGATTTATTTCCGCTTCTAAAAGATTAGAGACGGTTTTTATCATAAGCTCTTCTTCGCCATAGGTATAAGCTGCATTTATTTTATCTTCTCCGTATCCCGGAATTTCAACAAAGGTGTCTCTTGGTATGGAAAGAAGCGAACCCCTTCCTTCCTGCGGATCCAGGTACATCAGCATAATAGTATCGGCCCGGCCCTTTTCATTTTCACTATCCCTGCTGTCCCTCCCTAATATGAGGATAGTTACCGGCTCCTTTGGAGATTCTACAGGAGCAAGGATATTTTCAATTTCAGAAGTAGTAATAGAATTTATGCTGTCATTGATTGATCCAATATAAATAAAAAGACTAACTGCGCACAAACCAACAACAACAGCCAGCGACAAAACAGTTATTATAATTATCCTTGCATATTTTGGTAATTTTCCAAATTTTGTTCTTTTTTTACCTTCTTTTTTAATAATTAGATTCTTGCTGCTCTTTGCAGCGCTGGGGTTATTATTTTTTTTATTATTTATTATTTCTTTTTTAATTCTTTTTCCTTTCATTTTTTACTGTTCTGCAAAATCTGGTAAACACCATTTAAAAATACAGCAAATTTATATAAATCTTAGTTTTAATTAACTATTTTTATGTCAGCTCCAATGCTTGCTAATTTTTCCTCAAAATTTTCATATCCCCTCTTTACGTGGTAGATATCACTTACCTCCGTAACTCCCTCCGCTGCAAGCCCGGCCAGTACCATGGCAGCTCCTGCACGAAGATCAAAGGCCCTGATCGGCGCACCTGATAATTTTTCTGTTCCGTTTATTACTGCATGATGGCCATCAATTTTTATGTTAGCCCCCATTCTATTTAATTCATCTACATACATAAACCTGTTCTCAAAAACATTCTCTGTAACCACAGATATTCCCGGAACTACAGATAGCAGCACTACCGCTATAGGCTGCAGATCAGTAGGAAACCCCGGATAAGGAAGAGTGCTTATGCATACCGGATTTAGCTTATTTCCTGAATTGCTCACGACTATTTTATTTTCACCAATAGTATTTATATCTACACCTGCTTCTTTCAGCTTGAGACAAAACATTTCAAGGTTTTTCCATATTGCATCTTCCACCTCTACTGTCCCGCCGCACAAACTTGCTGCCGCAATAAAAGTTCCTGCTTCTATGCTGTCAGGTATAACACTGTAACTGGCCCCATGAAGCTTTTTTACACCATATATGGTTATGCAATTTGTTCCTCCGCCCTGGATCTCTGCGCCCATAGAGATTAAAAAATTTGCCAGGTCCACAATTTCTGGCTCCTGCGCAACATTGTTAATCACAGTTTTACCCTTTGCAAGAACTGCAGCCATCATTATATTTTCAGTAGCTCCTCTTGAGGGAAAATCTAAATTTATATTACTTCCAATTAACCTGCTGCCTGTTTTACCACTCTTTACCCTGCAGTAAATATACCCGTGCTCTACAACATTTTCTGCGCCCATAGCTTCAAACCCCTTAAGGTGGAGATCAATTCCCCTTGAACCAATATTACAGCCGCCTGGAATTGCTAATTTTACACTGCCAAACTTACTTAGCAGCGGCCCTGCCACCAGTACAGATGCTCTCATCTTCCTTACCAGTTCATAAGGAGCTTCGTAACTTTTTATATTGCGCGGATCTATTTCCAGAATACCGTTCTTATCATCAACATTAACTTTTACGCCAAGCGTCTTTATAACCTCAACCATGGTGGCTACATCTTCAATTTTAGGAACATTTTTTAAGGTGACCTTGCTGTCAGCCATTATAGACGCAGCAATTAGTTTTAGCGCAGAGTTTTTTGCTCCGCTTACTCTTACCCTTCCTGACAAAGTTTTTCCGCCATTTATTATAAATTTTTCCATATGCCTCAAACAGCATGAATTTTTATTCTGCACATATTAATATTATATAGTATCTTCAGCTAAACATAAAAATTAAACACCTGTAAGGGTATAAAATTTTATCACAAAAGCGTTAACTGTCAAACCTGCTTTCACCCCACGGAAAAGTGCTTTACTGTAAATATATCTTTTCTTAAGACAGTTTGAAATTATTGACACAAATAAGTCTATTGATATAATAAACCTTCAAAACTATTTTATAATATCATTACAGCTTGCAGGTAAAATTATGGTTGACAACATTATTAAGAAAATTAAAGAATCTGAAGAAAAGGCAAAAGAGATAATTAACCTTTCCAAGAAAGAATCTGCAGAAATTGTTGAAAAAGCTTACTCTAAAAGCAAGGAAATCTTAGAAGAAACAAAAAAAGAAATTGGCAATATGATCAGTAAATACGAAACTAAAGCAAAAGCTGATGCAAAAAAAGAAATTGAAGTACTTAAAGAAGATTTTGACAAAGAATTAAGTGACATAAAAAAAATTGCTTCGTACAAGGAAGAGGAAGCAGTAAATAAAATTGTCCAGAGGATTTCTAACTGATGGCAGTAGCAAAATTAAAAAAATTACTCATCATTACCCACAAATCTGATGAAGAAAATGTCCTGAAAGAGCTGCAAAAAGCAGCAGTAGTGGAAATTAAGCCTTACAAAGAAAAAATAGATGCAGCTTTTATACAGTTAAGCGCACCTTCAGGGCACGCAACAGATTTAAGCAAGGCTATTGATATCCTTGATAGCTTTAAAGAAAAAAAACAAATTGGCTCAAAAGCTGGAAAATATGTTCTTAAAAGAAAAGAGTATGAAGAAATTTTAGAAAAATATGATTTTGAGCAGATAATCAATGAAGTATTAAAAGCAAAAGAGGAAATCAGCATTACATCTTCAAAAATCAACGATATTAAATCACGGCTGGGCAGCCTGGCTAAGTGGACAGCCTACAGGGGTAAACTTGAAGATATTAGAACAACAGATCTATATACAATTAAATTAGGAAAAATCAAATGCAGGCAAAAAGAATTTAGCAGCCTCACAGAAGAGTTAAACAAAAAAAATATCCCGGTTGAGAAAATATCTCAAGGCAAAGACCATGCCTGCATTATAGCAGCCTATCACAACATAAATAAAAAAGATGCAGAAGAATGTTTGAGTAAGTTATCCTTTGAAGAAGCTGAGACAGCAGGCTGCAGCGGAACTGTTACAGAAAATATTGCCGCCGCAAAAAAGCAGCTTGGCTATCACGAAAAGAGAAAAAATGCCATACTGGCTGAGATAAAAGAAATATCTAAAAACCATAAGAAAAATCTGATAGTTTACCTTAATTACCTGGAAAATAATCTTGAAATAAATAATGCCATAGAATCAGGATTTTCAACAGAATCTGTGTCCTTCTATACTGCCTGGGTTAAGGAAACTGACATGGATAAAGTTTTTTCAATTATCAAAAAACATAAATTTACAAAAGTTACAGAAGTGGAGCCGGATGAAGGCGAAGAAATCCCAACTATACTGGAAAACAAGCCATTATTTAGGCCTTTTGAAATAATTATTGACCTTTATGGCGTCCCAAAATATTTTGAGCTTGATCCTACTCCGCTCGTTTCAATATTTTTTGCAGCTTTTTTCGGTCTTTGCCTTACTGATGCAGGTTATGGGATTATCCTTGCAGTGTTGGCCCTGGTTCTTGCTTTCAGGATGAAAGGGGCTAAAAAATTCATGATGCTGATATTTTATGGGGCAGTTTTTACTATAATTTCCGGTGTATTATTTAACGGATGGTTTGGTGATCTGCCTGCTTACATGGGTATTGATAAATTTTTCTTAAAACTTGCTATTCTGGGCGACCCTATAAACACAAGTGAAGGTTCTATGAACTTCTTCAGGCTTGCACTGTTTGTCGGGGCTGTCCAGATTATCTTTGGCATGTTTATCAGGTTCTTTGACTCGCTGAGACGTAAAGATTATGGAGGTGCATTCCTTGACGCTTTCCCATGGATTTTGATTATTCTTTCCCTTCTTGTAATCGTACTCTCATCAAGCATCGCAGTCAGCATGCAGTTTGCGGATGCCCCTATATTCCCGGCATACCTGTCAAAATACCTTATCTGGGTAATTCTTCCTTCAGCTCTGGTCATAATTTTATTCTCTGCAAGAAATGAAAAAAGCTGGGGGTTCAGGTTGTTTATGGGGGTTTTAAACCTTACAGTAGTTAACGGATTAACATCATATCTTGGTGATTTTCTTTCATACATCAGGCTAATGGCGCTGGGGCTGGTAACAGCTGGCATCGGTGTTGCTATAAACAAGATAGCATTTCAGGCACTTTCATTCCCGGCAGTCGGCTTTATAATTATGATTTTAATTCTTGTATTTGGCCATATAATGAATATAGCAATTAATATACTTGGCGGATTTGTTCACACGTTAAGGCTTCAGTATGTGGAATTTTTTCAAAAATTTTATGTTGGCGGCGGAAGGCCATTCAAACTACTTAAAGATAATTATAAATATATAACAATAGTTGATTAACAACAGGAGGAAAAATGGATAACGTATCACTCGCTGCAGCAACAGCAATATTTGGCGCAGGCATAGCAGTCGCTCTCGCAAGCATTGGTTCCATTATAGGTATTGGCTACTCTGGAAGAGCCGCAGCAGGCGTGCTGTCTGAGGATCCATCAAAATTCGGCAGCTTGTTTCTACTTGTTGTGCTTCCGGGAACACAGGGGTTTTATGGTTTTGTTGCTGCTTTCTTAATTATTGGAAAAATTAGTCAGGTGACAAGCCTTGACCAGGGACTGCAATTATTTTTTGCAGCACTGCCAATTGCGCTTACAGGTCTGGCATCAGGAATACATCAGGGAAAAGTTTGTGCAGCAGGTGTGAGCCTTGTTGCAAAACAGGCAACCCAGGTTATGAAGGGAGTTATATTTGCTGCAATGGTTGAAACCTATGCGGTACTCGGACTTCTTATTACATTCTTTCTTATTAATTCCATACAATTTTAATGGGTGAAAATATGATTGCAGGCATAGACAATGTCTCAAAAAAGATTCTAGATGACGCAGCCCTGGAAAGGGAAAAAATTTTAAATAGCGGCAGGGAAAGAGCTCTGGCAGTGCTGAAAGAAACAGAAAACAGAAGAAAGAAACTTCTTGATGAAGGGAAGCAAAAAGCCAGTGAAAAGTACAGAGAGGTTTACGATCTGGAAATTTTAAAAGCAAAAACAGAATTCAGGCAAAAAATACTTCTCTATAAACTTGAAGTCATTGACAGGATTACAGAAAAGGCAAAAAATAAGCTCGCAGAAATGGGAAAAGAAGATTATATAAAATTTATAAAAAAGAGTCTCGCCAGTTCAGACATCCGGGAAGGAACATACCTGATCGGCAGAAATGAAAAACGCATTGATGATGAAACAATACAGTCTATTTTAGAGAAAGTGCATTTAAAAAAATCAAACAGCAGAGATGAGTTTGAAACAGGGCTTAAGATATTTAACAGAAATGCACAGTACTGCATTTCTCCTGAGACATTAGTTGAAGCTGAAATTGATGATATTAAAATGGAAATAGCTTTCTTTCTTTTTGGCAGGGAGGATAGTTGGCACTAACAGATTACACAATTAACGATGACAGTTTCTACCTTTTTGCATGCGCAGAGCTAAAAGCAAGAGAAAAAGAATTTATAGAAGAACAGAAGATTAAAAGGATGGTAGGCGTAAAGAGTGCAAATGAATTCCTTAGAATGCTGCATGAAACTTATTATTCAAAGTACCTTACCGATACTGGTGCTGGTGTAAATTATAATTTTGAAAATGTTGCAACCTCTGAACTAAAAAGCATGGTTAGTTTTCTAAAGGATAGATTAAAAACAGAACACCAGATTATTATTAATTTGCTAACACTTAAAGAGGACCTGCACAATATAAAGCTTATGATGAAATCTGTATTCCTAAGCAGAGACATGGAAAAACTTTTCATCCCTGTCTCTTACTCCTACAATCAACTAAAAAGGGCTATGGATCCTGGGAGCCATGAAAATATTGATTTATACACCGGCAGTATTTTGCAGTATGCAGCAATGCTCGGCATCACGGAAAAAAACCATAGAACTGCAGAGTTGAAACTTGAATTATTTTTTTTGGAAAAGTTGTACAGCTTAATTGCTGCCATAAAGAGCAGCATGGTAAAAGACTTTTTAAAGCATATAATAGATATGTTCAATATAAAAAACATCTACAGAAATAAGTTTTCCGGCGAGAAAATTGATTTTGACCTGTTTCTGCATAAAAATGGGTTTTTGGATATAAAATTTTTAAAAAATTTTGAGAATGAGAACCTTGAATATTTTATACAGCAGATAAGCAAAACAAGATATGCTCCGCTGGTAAAGCAAGCGCCCGGACTGCCGCATGAGGCTACAGATGAAGTTTATTCCTTTGAAAAAAGTGAGGAACTGTTTTACATTTATTTTTTTGATCCAGTAAAATATACTGTATCAAATCTTGAAAAAATTGTTGATTTTTTCATTAAAAAAAGGATAGAGTTAAAAAACTTAAGTATTGTATTTACAGGCATCCTGTATGATATTGACAGAAGTAAAATAAGACACGAGGTTTTATTGTTAGATGAAGACAAAAATCGCAGCAATTGGTGAAAATGATATTATGCTCATATTCAAGGCAATTGGAGTTGATGTTTTTCCAGTCAGTGAAGCAGAGGAAGCAGCAGTAAAGATAAAACATCTTGCAGCAGAAGAATATGGCATTATTTTTGTAACAGAGACGATTGCAGTCAAACTTGACTTTATTATTAAAGAATATTCAGATAAATTTCTGCCTTCGATAGTAGTTATCCCCGGTCTGGGCAAAAGAAATGATTATGCAATACAGAGACTCAGGCATGCGATAATAAAAGCTGTCGGCGTGGATGTTATAACTGAGCAATAATAGGAGAAAATATATGGAAAAAATCGGTAAAATCATTAAAGTGGCAGGCCCGCTTGTGGCAGCTGAGAATATGGCAGGGTCAAGAATGTTTGATGTAGTTTACGTATCTGAAAAAAGGCTTATGGGTGAAATCATTGAATTAAATGGCAGCATTGCTTCCGTACAGGTTTACGAAGAGACTGCAGGCGTAGGAGTCGGGGAACCGGTATATGTAACAAACGAACCTCTTACTGTTGAGCTGGGCCCCGGACTTATTGAATCAATCTATGATGGGACACAAAGGCCCCTTGACATAATATATGGCAAAACAGGAAACTTTATCACAAGAGGCGTGCATGTGTCAGCGCTTGATAGAGAAAAAAAATGGAAATTTGAACCAATTGCTAAAAAAGGTGATTTAGTGGAAAGCGGTGATTATCTTGGGGTTGTTGCTGAAACAAGTATCATAAAACATTACATAATGGTACCTCCTAGATTAAGCGGCGAGATACAGACAATAAAAGATGGAAACTTTACTTTAGAAGAAACTATTGCCGTAATAAAAACTAAAAATGGCGATACAGGTATCACAATGATGCAGAAATGGCCCGTAAGAAAGCCGAGACCGTTTCTTGAAAAGATTACTCCCAATGAACCGCTTATCACAGGACAAAGAGTTATTGATATGTTCTTCCCAATTGCAAATGGCGGAACAGCTTGCGTTCCGGGTCCATTTGGTTCAGGCAAAACAGTCATACAGCATCAGTTGGCAAAATGGGCAAACGCTGAGATTGTTGTCTACATAGGATGTGGGGAGCGAGGAAATGAAATGACAGATGTACTTCTTGAATTTCCAAAGCTTATTGACCCAAAATCAGGCAAGCCTCTAATGGAAAGAACAGTCTTAATTGCCAACACATCAAATATGCCGGTTGCAGCCAGAGAGGCATCTGTTTACACAGGGATAACAATAGCAGAGTACTTCAGGGACATGGGCTACTCTGTAGCGCTAATGGCAGATTCAACTTCAAGATGGGCCGAAGCAATGAGAGAAATTTCCGGCAGACTTGAAGAAATGCCGGGCGAGGAAGGGTACCCTGCATACTTAGGTTCAAAAATAGCGTCATTTTATGAGAGATCCGGCAGAGTCAGATGCCTGTCACAAAAAAAAGACCGGTTTGGCGCACTTTCTGTTATTGGTGCAGTATCACCTCCGGGCGGGGACCTCTCGGACCCTGTTGTACAGGCAACACTAAGAGTTGTAAAAGTGTTTTGGTCGCTTGAGGCAAATCTGGCATACAGCAGGCATTTCCCGGCGATATCATGGCTAAATTCATACTCTCTTTACAATGAGAATATAAAAGAATATGTGAAAAAAAATATTGCAGATGATTATTTTGACCTTCAGGCAGAAGCAATGAGACTGCTTCAGGAAGAATCAGAGCTTGAAGAAATAGTCCGTCTTGTTGGTATTGATGCTCTGTCAGGCTCTGACAGACTGGTGCTTCTTGTTGCCAGAATGATAAGAGAAGATTTTCTTCATCAAAATGCATTCCACGAGATAGATACTTATTCGCCAATTGAAAAACAGTATAAGATAATAAGTATAATTAATTATTTCTATAATCAGGCTAAAGAATACATCCAGATGGGAGCAGATATTAATTTGATTGAAACCATGAAAGTAAAAAATAAGATAGCAAGAATGAGATACATTAAGAATACAGAGATAGATAAAATTGATGAAATCAAAGAAGACATCAATAAAGAAATCTCATCATTAATAGAGGAGTAAATGATGTTAAAAGAATACAAGGGTATCGCAAATATTACAGGGCCCCTGATGCTCATAGAAGGTGTTGAAGGTGTTAAGTATGAGGAACTTGTTGAAATTATGCTTACCGATGGCAGCAGGCGAAATGGGAAGGTGCTTGAAGTTCATAAAGACAAAGCCCTTGTTCAGGTTTTTGAGGGAACAGCCGGGATTGATGCTGAAAATACAAAAGTCAGGTTTCTTGGCAAAGGAATCCACATGTACCTTTCACCTGACATATTAGGAAAAGTTTTTACAGGACTTGGAAAACCAAAAACAGAAAACGATAGAATAATACCTGAAAAGGGAGCTGACATAAATGGTGCCCCAATAAATCCATTTGCAAGAGATTATCCTGATGAATTTATTCAAACAGGAATATCGGTAATAGACGGTTTAAATACATTGGTCCGCGGCCAGAAACTTCCAATATTTTCAGGGTCAGGGCTTCCCCACAATAAATTGGCAGCACAGATTGCAAGACAATCAACCGTTTTGGGAGAGAAGGAAGAATTTGCAGTTGTGTTTATTGCAATGGGCATAACATTTGACGAATCGCAGTATTTTATAAATGATTTGAAAAAAACAGGAGCATTAAGCAGATCGGTACTTATATTAAATCTTGCAGATGACCCTGCAATTGAAAGAATTGCTACCCCAAGAGTTGGGCTGACCTGTGCAGAATACCTTGCGTTTGAAAAAGATATGCATGTTCTTGTAATTCTTACAGATATGACCAATTATTGTGAGGCATTAAAAGAGATTTCTGCTGCACGGAAGGAAGTCCCGGGAAGAAGAGGCTATCCTGGTTATTTATATACAGACCTCTCTACAATATACGAAAGAGCCGGAAAGATAAAAGGAAAAAAAGGTTCAATTACGCTTATACCAATACTTACAATGCCTGAGGATGATAAGACTCACCCAATTCCTGATCTTACTGGATATATAACAGAAGGGCAGATAATGCTCTCAAGATCTCTCTACAAAAAGAAAATATCTCCTCCAGTGGATGCTCTTCCCTCGCTTTCAAGGCTAAAGGATAAGGGTATTGGAGAGGGAAAAACAAGAGAGGACCATGCCGATATGTTTAACCAGCTTTATGCTGCATATGCGAAGGGCAAAGAAGTGCAGGAACTTGCGGTTATCTTAGGCGAAGCTGCGCTGTCAGATATGGATAAAATTTATTTTAAATTTGCTGAAAATTTTGAAAAGGAATATATATCTCAGAATGAATATGAAAATAGAACCATCGGTGAAACTCTGGATCTTGGGTGGAAATTGATATCAGTGTTCCCAAGAGAAGAACTAAAGAGAATCAGGGACGAATATCTTGACAAATATATGGAACAATACAAAAAAAAGAAAGAGGACGCAGCTGTTAAATGATAGAAAATATTAGCGCAACAAGGATGGAGCTACTCCGGTTAAAACGGAGGCTAAAGCTTGCACAGAGAGGACACAAACTTTTAAAAGACAAACAGGATGAATTGATGAGCCAGCTTCTGGCAATTATTGACGAGGTAAAAAACTTAAGACTTTCCATTGAAAGAAAGTTCCAGTCAATACTTTTTGAATTCATTCTTGCCAGTGCCAAAATGGGGCCGTCTCAGGCCGAAGAAGCGCTGCTGCTGCCAACAAAAAAAATCTCTGTTTCAGTAAAGAAGAAAAATCTTATGAGTGTGCGTGTTCCCCTGTTTGAAAAAGAGGTGGAAGGGAATATCATTCCTTATGGATATCTTAATACTTCCAGTGGAATGGACGCTGCCCTGATTAAATTTGACAAATTTATTGAATCCCTTTTTAATCTTGCCGAAAAGGAAAAATCCGTTCAGTTAATGGCTGATGAAATTGAAGAGACAAGAAGAAGAGTTAATTCCCTTGAATACAAGCTTATTCCAAACCTGACAGAATCCATAAAATATATCACAATGAAACTTGATGAAACAGAGCGTTCAAGTATTGTAAGGTTGATGAAAATCAAAGATATTATAAGGGGCCACTAAGGTTTCTTTTAAAAATTTAGTTTGACTAACTCTACCTTTCCTTCATCAAGTATCTCTACCGCCAGAGGGTCAGGGTATTCTTCCAGGTAATATATTTTTCTAATTCCACTATTTATAATCATTTTTGCGCAAAGAATACATGGCTGATTTGTAACATAGATAACACTATCTCTTATCCGGACCCCATGGTAGGCAGCTTGAATTATAGCATTCTGTTCTGCATGCATTCCCCGGCAAATCTCCTGCCTCTCCCCGGATGGAACGCCAAGTTTTTCTCTAAGACAGCTTCCCCTTTCCAGGCAGCTTCTTACCCCCATAGGAGCGCCATTATAGCCTGTGGCAAGTATTCTTTTATCCTTTACGATTACCGCCCCGACTTTTCTCCTCAGACAGGTTGCACGGGTAGAGACCTGCCTTGCTATAGCTGCAAAATATTCATCCCAGGTAGGGCGTTTATCCTTCATAACCATTAAAATTTATATGTATTACAATTAAAGCCAGCCACAGTTTTTATCTAAATCATAAATCCCATCTATTTTTTACTACTCCCAATTTAACAACCGCTTCATAATCTTCCAACTTTTCCAAAACCTGTAAGTAAAGATGGTTTAATATTATCAATAATTTTATTCTGAAGCAAAAAATATTTCTGCTTGCGCTTGCAATAGTCCTTTTGAACACGCTCTTTGCAATTTAACTAACGAATAGTTAAAATTTAATTATGATAAAATTATCTATACAAGACAAAATACCGAAATTTTTCCCAAGCATTACCTTTACTTTTTCATGAAAACAATAAAAATTAACAATCCGGATAAAGTCAATTTAAAAACTATAGAAGATATAGCTTCAGCTATATTAAATGGAAAGATAGTTATCCTGCCAACAGCAACAATCTATGGAATAAGCTGTGCATACAATAATAAAAAAGCTCTTCAAAAAGTATATGAAATTAAAAAAAGGGATGCAAGCCTCCCTTTTATTGTCTTGATTTCAAAACTTTCAACTTTAAATAGCCTGGTAGAAAATATAAGCCCGCAAGCAAAAACCTTGATTGACTGTTACTGGGATACAGAAAATCCGTCCCCTCTTACGATAATTTTTGAAAAAAATAAATCTTTAAATTCATTTATCACAAGCAGGAGCACAAAAATTGCCATAAGGAGGGCGGGCCTAAAATTTATAAGGCAGGTTATAGACATAAGCGGCCCAATTATTTCAACAAGCGCTAGTATTTCAGGGCAGGGCGCAGACCCTGTAACAATTGATGGCATCCCCGTTAAGATTAGAACAAATGCTGATTTAATAGTTAGCTGCCAGAATGTGCTTGCAGGAACTGAGTCCACAATTATTGATACTACAGGCATAAATCCTGTTATTATCAGGGAAGGTAAAATAAAGCACAGCAAGATACAGGAAATTTTAAATATAAAAGGTGACATTTCCCATGAATAAAACTATCACCTCTCAGGTGACATGATCGCTGAATATTGACATAGTTATTTCTAAAAAATATAGTTATTATCTTTGACTATCTTTTTAATTAGAATATAATACTGAAGATATAAAAATAGAATAATCATTACATCTTCAAAGGAAGGCAAGTTTGAAAATATCGGTAGGATCGGACCATGCAGGATATAACCACAAATCCAAAATAATTGAGTTAGTTAGCTCCCTTGGGCATACTGCAATAGATGTCGGGACAAACAGCACAAAAAGCGTTGACTATCCAGATTATGGAGAAAAGGGTGCACAATTAGTTGCCTGTAAGAAAGCTGATATGGCAATACTCATCTGTGGAACCGGAATAGGCATAAGCCTTGCAGCAAACAAGATCAGGGGAATTAGAGCTGCCGTTTGCTGGAATACAGAAGCTGCCTTTTTGGCCCGCCAGCATAATCATGCAAATGTACTGTGCCTTGGCGCAAGATTTTTATCCGAAGAAGAATGTATTAAAATAGTAAAAGTCTTTATCCGTACTCCTGAAAGCAGTGAGAAACGCCACGTGAGAAGAGTTAAAAAAATAATGGCTATAGAAGAAAGGAACAAAACCTGTGAAAAAAGATAATAACAAAAAGAAACATGAAAATCATACTTTAAGCAAAAACACCGATACCGAGGTAAGAAATATCATAGAAAAAGAGCTTGCAAGACAGAAAAGCCAGTTAGTGCTGATAGCCTCTGAGAATTTTACATCAAAAGAAGTAATAAAAACTATGGGGTCGGTGCTGACAAATAAATATGCTGAAGGTTATCCGGGCAACAGATATTATGGGGGTTGTGAGCATATTGATGAAATTGAAGAACTTGCTATAAATAGAGCCAATAAATTATTTGGTTCAAATTACAGCAATGTTCAGCCGCACAGCGGTGTTCAGGCAAATACAGCTATTTTTTTGGCAGTGTTAAACCCTCACGACAGGGTACTCAGCATGAACCTTAGAGATGGAGGACACCTGTCCCACGGGCACGTGCAAAACCTCTCCGGTAAATATTTTGAAATTCATACCTACAATGTGGATCCTGAAACTGAACAAATTGATTATGAAAATGTAAGAAAATTAGCAAAACGTGTTCAGCCAAAACTTATAATTGCCGGTGCAAGTTCTTATTCAAGAATAATTGATTTTAACAAATTCAGGGAAATAGCTGATGAAGTTGGAGCATACCTTATGGCTGATATTGCACATATTGCGGGCCTTATAGTAGGCGGCTGCCATCCCACTTCTGTTGGAGTTGCGGATTTTACAACTGCTACCACACACAAGACCATAAGAGGGCCAAGAGGCGGATTAATTTTAGCAGATAAAAAATATTCCGGGCTGGTAAACAAGTCTGTATTCCCGGGAATCCAGGGCGGTCCGCTCATGCATATAATTGCTGCAAAAGCTGTCGCATTCAGGGAGGCAATGAAAGATTCCTTTAAGGAATACAGCAGGAGAATAATAGAAAATTCAAAAGCTATGTGCTCATTCTTAAAAGACGAAGGGTTTAGAATTGTTTCAGGCGATACAGACAACCATCTTTTTTTAATTGACCTCACGGAGTTGGGTATAACTGGCATGGAAGCTCAAAATGTTTTGTCGTCTGTGGGAATAATACTGAATAAAAATGTTATTCCATACGACAAGCTTAACCCGGATCTAACAAGTGGAATAAGAATAGGAACACCTGCGGTTACTACTCAGGGTATGGGAACAGAAGAAATGTATAAAATTGGAGAGTTAATTTCTTACACACTAAAAAACAGGGAAAATAAGACAAAACTAGATGATGTACGCAAAAAAGTCAAGAAACTTGTAAGTGACTTCCCGGTTTATACTGACATTTGATCAGCTTGTAGCCTTTTGTCCCTAATAAAAGCCTATAATATATTTTATAAAAATTCCTATGTTGGAAATTATAAGAGCGATTATGCTCGCAGGGACAGCAAGCTTAAGCCACATTCCCCATCCAATAGAGTTCCCTCTTTTTTCCATGGAAGCACAGGCCACTACATTCGCAGATGCGCCTATTGGGGTAAAGTTCCCACCTATATCTGCGCCCAGCGAAACTGCCCAGACCATAATAGATAAAGCTGGCACTCCTGCAAACTTTACCATATTTTCGAGAACATACGCCATGGAAAGCGCAAAAGGAACATTGTCTATGACACCGCTTGCAAAGCCAGAGCCCCACAAGAGCGTGCCAAGCAATCCAATGTGGTTATTCTTAAATAGATCTGTAATCGAGCTGGCAATTTTATTGATGATACCTGTGTGCTCAAGTCCGCCTACCACTATAAATAAACCCGCAAAGAATAAAATTATCTTAAAGTCCACTTTTGATATGATGTCTTCTGTTCTCTCTCTTAAAAGCATAAGCATTATAAAAGCAGGAATCATTGTGGCAAGCGGTACTGTGAGAGAAAAATACAAATATCTTTCTATAAAAGTATGCGTAATCAGAAGAAAAATTGCTGCTCCTAAGGCACCCAGTGCAATCTTAAACTCTCTTTTGTCTTCAATAGCTTCGACAGGGTCCATTTGTTCGAGCTCTTTTATTGATATTTTTCCTTCAGGAACCAATGATTTCCTGCTGACCATATAGCAGTAAAATAAAACTACAATCCCTGCTAAAATGGATATGGGCCCATTATGAATCACAAAGTCATTGAAGTTATAGCCAAGCTTTAGGCCTAAAATAACATTTGGCGGATCCCCTACCAGAGTTGCCGAACCACCAATATTTGCCAGGATTACTTCTGTTATTACAAGAGGCCTAGAATCTATCTTTAACATCCTGCACAATTCGTAAGTTAATGAAGCAAAGAAAAGTATCACTGTTATGCTGTCCATAAATGCAGACAGAACAAATGTTGCTAAAGGGAAAAATATAAATATTTTATTTGGAGAATAATCCAGCCATTTAGCAATAAGCAGTGCGAGATAAGCAAAAAAACCAGAATCAGATAAAGCTGTGACTATGATAAACATCCCAAAAAGCAATCCTATGGTCTCCCAGCTTATGTATCCCACAGCCTCATTCAGTGTAAATACTTTAAATAAAATGAGCAAAAGAGACCCTATAACTGCAATTACAGTTTTATCTAACTTTTCGGTTGCAATAGCTATATAAGTTATGCTAAAAATTACAATAGCTACAACAGCAGGCTCCAAAAAACTCTCCTTCAATTAATTCATTGCTTCAACAATTTCTAATATATTGAAATTAATAAGATAATATCCTATCACACAAAAGTGGAAATATAAATTACAGCACAAGGCTTGTTTTAGAAGGTGAATTCTTTTTTAAAAAAATACTTTTTGCAGTTTTTACACTTTTATGGTTAGGACACGATCTCTTTGATTGTAGTCTTTTTCTATTTCTATTCTTTTAACATCAACCTGCTCCTCCGCAAGCTTTTTTAAAGAACTGCTTATTTTAGGATCAGTTTCAAATACGATATAGCACAAATCAGGTGACATAAAAGGTTTTATTTTGGAAAAAATTTTTTCGTATACTTCAAGGCCGCTTTCCCCGGCAAGAAGAGAAACTCTTGGTTCATATTCTATTATCTCTCTTGGAAGTTTCTGGTAATCTTTTTCTTTGATATAAGGAGGATTTGAAATTATTAGATTTATGTTTTTTTTATACTTTTTGAGAAATTCCGCATCATTTTCTGGAATTATGTCGCACTCTATAAATTTTATATTATCCAACTTATTGCTGCCAAGAATATTTTTTGCATTTTCCATTGCCACCTTGAGGGCGCTGCTGCTTTTGTCTGTTGCTACTAAATGCCAGGATAGGTCTCCCTCGCTATCTTCCAGTATAGTATCAATTTCAGAAGCCATGCTTATGGAAATTGCCCCGCTTCCAACTCCAATTTCTAAAACATTAACAAACTTTTTATCACTGTGAATTTCTTTAATGCAGCACAGGGCCCTGTCAACCAATAATTCAGTTTCAGGGCGCGGTATCAGTACATTTTTATCTACATATAATTTTATATTTCTAAAATATGCTTCTCCCAAGATGTACTGAATTGGGACAAACTCAAGTCTTCTAATGATAAATTTTTTATATTCTTTTAGTTCTTGCTGGGTTAAAACATAATCATATTTTAGGTAAAGCTGCATCCGCGAAAGATTAAGAACTGCGCTAAGCAGAAGTTCTGATGATAATCGTGGCTGGGGTATATTCTTAGCTTTAAAAAAATTTATGGTCCAATCTAAAATTTTTTTTACGTTCCAGACTTGCAAATATAATTAAACTCCTATCTTTTCCATTTTCTTTTCCTCGTCTGCTCTTCTCAGAGACTCCAGCAATTCTTCCAGATTACCTTCCATGATTTCATCAAGTTTGTATAAAGTTAGATTAATTCTATGATCAGTCACTCTGCCCTGCGGAAAGTTATAAGTCCTTATTTTCTCACTTCTATCTCCGCTTCCTATCTGCATTTTTCTATCTTTTGCCTGCTTTTCCATCTGTTTCTGTTCTTCTTTTTTTTTAAGCCTCGCCCTTAAGATTTTAAATGCTCTCTCTTTATTTTGTAATTGTGATTTCTCGTCCTGGCAGCTTACGCCTATTCCAGTTGGAACATGCGTCACTCTTACAGCAGAATCTGTAGTATTTACAGATTGGCCACCCGGACCGCTTGATCTAAACACATCCACTCTTAAGTCTGCTGGATCTATTTTTATCTCAACTTCTTTTGCTTCCGGCAGCACTGCTATAGTGGCAGTAGAAGTATGGATCCTGCCCTGCGATTCTGTTGCGGGAACCCTCTGAACCCTGTGTACCCCAGATTCATATTTCATTATTCCGTAAACATCTGTTCCCTCAATTTCAAATATAATTTCCTTAAATCCTCCTGCGCCAATGGAACTTGAGCTAAGTACTTTGTGGTGCCAGTTTTTGCTTTCCGCAAATTTTGTATAAAGCCTGTACAAATCTTTAGCAAATATCGCAGCTTCATCACCTCCTGCGCCCGCTCTTATCTCCACTATAACATTTTTTTTGTCATCTGGATCTTTGGGTGTTAAGGCTATTTTTATCTTCTTTTCCAAGCATTGTTTTTCCTTTATATTTTTATCCAATTCCTCTTTAAGAAATTTCTTCATTTCTTCATCTTCTTCAATTTCTAACATTCCCTCTGCTTCATGAATTGAAGAAATAACCTCTCTATATTTTTCAGAAATTCTTACTATCTCCTCAAGATCAGAAATTTTTTTGCCATACTCCTTTATTTTTAAAGGATTGGAAGAAACTTCAGGACTGGTAAGTTCTTTCACTAACTTTTTATAATTATTTTCATAAATTTTTAACTTTTCCAATATCTCTGCCATTATCTTAGTTTTCCCCTGCCTTTAGATTTTCGTCTGTTTCATCCTTTTCTGCTGCTAACCTTCCCTCTGCCTCAAGCACTTTGTTAAATGCTTTAATTCCTACCTCGATTTGAGAATCATCAGGCTCCCTTGTAGTAATTTTTTGCAGCAGGAGACCGGGATAAAATATAATATTTACAATTTTATATTTGCTGAACTTTCCAGCAATTTTAATTAATTCATAAGATATCCCTGCAACTACAGGGATTAAAAGTATCCGAGACACAATTCTCAACATGATTGTCTGTTTGCCAAGCAGCGCAAAAACAAGAATTGACACAACCATCACGATAAGCAAAAAACTTGTCCCGCATCTCATATGAAGCCTGCTGTATTTTTTAACATTTTCAGGCTTTAAGTCTTCACCACTTTCATAAGCCTGTATAGTTTTATGCTCTGCTCCATGATATTGAAAGAGCCTTTTTACATCTTTCAATAACGAAATTAGCAATACGTACGCTAAAAAAAAGCTAATCCTTATCAGGCCTTCCACAAAATTATATACAACAGAATTTGCGAAAAAGTGGCTAAAGCTCCTGCCAATCAAAGTAGGAAGAACAAAAAAAACACCGACCGAAAATAAGACTGCTATTATTATTGAAACAGCCATCTCCTTTTTTGAAAATTTTATTTCTTCTTCAGTAGCCTCGTTAACAGAGTAGCTAAGTGCCTTAAATCCAATCACCATAGTTTCCATTAATATTACTATCCCTCTTATAAAAGCAAGTCCCAATACTGGATATTTTTTTATTATGGAAGCACCCTTGTAAAGTTTTGTTGAAATGTTATTGTCAGGCTGTCTTACTGCAAGAGACCAGAAGTTTTTGCTCTTCATCATAACCCCTTCAATTACTGCCTGGCCGCCTATCTGGAAATTTTTACCTTCAGTCATCAAAGCCAACTCACTTTTTGCATGCTGCCACACTTAAGATTGCTTCCATGATACCTGCCTGCCTTTTCAAAGATTGCAGGGCTTATCTTTTTTACAGGTTTCAGCATATTTGTTGATTTCTCTGCATATCTCAGCAATTTAATTTTCATGTGCATGCCCCTTACTTATTTTTTAGTTTTTTTAAGCCTTTTCTGGAATCTTTCCACTCTTCCGCCTGAGTCTATAAACTTCTGCTTCCCTGTATAAAATGGGTGGCAGTTTGAGCATATTTCTACCCTTAGCTCTTTCTCTGTAGATCCAGTTTTAAAAGTAGCACCGCAAGAGCATGTAACAGTGCAATCATAATATTTTGGATGTATGTCTTTCTTCATAATTTTTTACCCTCATTAAATTATTATCTTTTTTATTTTAAAGCCCATATGTTAGCATAAATATATAAATCGGTAAACAAGGCAGATTAAATTTCAAAACTCTATTTAAAAAAGTCCCCGGGAAGCTTGGGAAGCTTGTTTATATTTTGGAGTTTAAAGAAGAATTTGCATTCTGCAAGCTAACTTTTATTGCATTTAAGAAGTCCCTATTGGTTTTGGTTTTTTTGACATAATCAATTAATTGCTCTAAAGCTACCTGCGGTTCTTTCTCATATATAATTCTCCTTAATTTCCATACCGATTCTGCCTCTTCCTTATCCATCAAAAGCTCTTCTTTTCTTGTTCCAGACGTTGTTATATCTACTGCAGGAAATATTCTCTTATCTGCTAATTTTCTGTCCAACTTAAGTTCCATGTTCCCGGTACCCTTAAACTCTTCAAATATTACATCGTCCATCCTGCTTCCTGTTTCAACTAATGCTGTAGCAAGGATCGTAAGACTACCGCCATCTTCTATGTTTCGAGCTGCTCCAAAGAACCGCTTTGGCGGGAACAGCGCAGTTGAGTCTACTCCGCCTGACAGAACCCTGCCACTGGCAGGAATAGATAAATTATATGCACGGGCGAGGCGGGTTACGCTATCTAAAAGAATTAGAACGTCCCTTCCATGTTCCACAAGTCTCTTTGCTCTTTGCAGCACCAATTCTGCAACTTTGATATGATTATCTGAAGGTTGATCAAACGTGGAACTTATTACTTCACCTTTTACCGATCTTTCAATATCAGTTACTTCCTCAGGCCTTTCATCAACAAGCAGCACCATTATGTATACTTCAGGATTATTGGCAGTGATGCTATTAGCTAAATCTTTTAGTATGGTAGTCTTGCCTGCTTTAGGCGGAGACACTATAAGACCTCTTTGCCCTTTCCCTATTGGGGCAATTAAATCTATTACTCGCGTCGAAATACATCCCTGCTTTGTCTCAAGCCTTAACCTCTCTATAGGATAAATAGGAGTCAGCGTCGGAAAAGGCTTTCTTTTCCTTATAGATTCCGGATCAGAATCATTTACCTTTTCAATTCTAAGCAAAGCATTGTATTTTTCATTATCCTTTGGAGACCTAACCTGGCCATACACTTCATCTCCCTGCCTCAGATGGAATCTCCTTATTTGAGATTGAGATACATATATATCGTTTGGTCCCGGCAAATATCCATTTGTCCTTAAAAAACCATAGCCATCTGCCAGTATATCCAGTATCCCTTTCCTTTTCTCTTCGTGCTCCTCCCTCATGCCAGGTGGTTTTTTTCTAGCTTTTATTGCTCCCTTCGCCTCTTCCGCTTCTACCTCTTCCTCTATTTCTTCTTTCACTTCCTCTATTTCTTCTTTCGTTTCCTCTCTATCTATAACCTCACTACCCGCTGTCTCTTTTACACCTCTCATTGATAACACCTCTAATATCCTTTTTATTAAATCTTCCTTTTTAAATCTTGGCACTCCAGAAATATTTAACTGCCTGGCAATTTCACGCAGTTCCGGCAATAACTTTTTTTTAAGATTCGCTTCGTTTATATTTTTAATTTCTTCAACCAACTATTTCTCCTCCCTTTATACTAAAGCTTAATTAACGCTGGCCAGCCCAACACTCTCCGGCTGCTCGATCCTTTTGTTTTCCACATGTTTTAGGTTAGCCATACATACAAATAATTTCATATCCCTCGACATATCTATCTAAAAATACATAGCTATAAAATTTTTATTAAAATAAACTTTTGGGTAAGTTGTATATGGCCTTCAAGTAAAAAAATTATAAGGATTTTTAGATATTTTTGGGTTTATTAACTCTGAGCAAATTTATATAAAGCAATTAACTATATCACCATTTCTTTAAAGAATTTGGAACATGGATAACAAGAAGAAAAACTCACCATTACATTAATTATAAAAAATAAAAAATTATATGGTTTATGATATATGCTAATTTAAAAAAAATCAAGCAAAACTTCCAGTGTGCTTACATAGTGGTATTTTTTAGAAGATTTATTTAGGGTGATTAATTTCTGCCTAATGTTGTCCAGCACGAGTGGCCTGCAAATAAATAACTTATTTGCAGGCCACTCAACATAATTCAAACTTATTTAGCAGCTAAACTTTCGGCAGCTTTTCTAATGCTTCCTTAACTTTCTCCTCAGGATACTCATAATCTTTTAGTTTGCCTGCCAAATATGCATCATAGGCAGCCATGTCAACATGCCCATGCCCGCTATGAGCTATAAGAATAATCTTTGCCTCTCCTGTCTCCTTGCACTTTAAAGCCTCATCAATACCAGCCTTTATTGCATGATCTGTTTCAGGCGCACTTATAATACCTTCACTTCGGGCAAAAGTTATCCCGGCTTCAAAAGTTCCAAGCTGGTGCTCGGCTCTTGCTTCAACAAAGCCCAGATTAGCCAGATGGCAGATAATAGGCGCCATTCCATGATAGCGAAGGCCTCCTGCGTGAATTGGTGGTGGCATAAAATCATGCCCCAGGGTAAACATCTTAATCAGCGGTGTCAGCCCTGCTTTATCACCAAAATCATAGGCATAAGGTCCTTTGGTTAAAGTTGGTGCAGACATAGGCTCTACATTGATTATACGCAAGTTAGGTTTTGCCCCATCAATTTTGTCCTTAACAAAAGGCAGAAAGAGTCCTGCAAAGTTTGAACCTCCGCCAACACAGCCGACAATAATATCCGGGTAAACATCTGCCTTTTCCATTAATTCCTTTGTTTCCAGGCCATTTACTGTCTGATGCAGCAAAACATGGTTAAGCACGCTACCCAGTGAATAATGAGTATCATCACGGGAAACTGCATCTTCTACAGCCTCGCTGATGGCAAGGCCCAGACTGCCGGGGCAATTAGGGTCTTCTGCCAGCATAGCTCGCCCTGCTTTTGTATCCTTGCTTGGGCTTGGGACACATTTTGCACCCCATACTTCCATCATCACACGCCTGTAAGGTTTCTGCTGATAACTAATTGATACCATATAAACTTTGATTTCTATACCAAAACAAGCACCTCCAAATGCCAGGGCACTTCCCCATTGTCCAGCCCCGGTTTCTGTAGTTATACGAGTGATGCCCTCTTTTTTATTGTAATAAGCCTGAGCTACAGCAGTATTGGGCTTATGGCTCCCGGGAGGGCTTGATCCTTCATACTTATAGAAAATCTTAGCCGGAGTATCAAGCGCTTTTTCTAATCTATGCGCCCTGAACAAAGTAGTAGGCCTCCATAGCCTGTAAATATCTCTTACCTCTTCAGGAATTTCAATCCATCGTTCGGTACTCACTTCCTGCTTAATAAGTTCCATGGGAAACAGTGGAGCAAGATCATCCGGAGTTATTGGTTTCCCTGTAGCCGGATGCAGCACTGGCGGCAGAGGCTCTGGCAAATCTGCCTGGATATTGTACCACTGCTTTGGCATCTCCTCCTCATCCAGCACAAACTTTGTTCTTTTGTCCATTTTATTTTCCTTTCTCTTAGCTTTCTTGTTTAGAAAAGCATTTTTAATTTCTCTTCATCTGTTCTTAGCCATTTCTGGCATTTCTTTGACTATATGTAAATGTAATTATTTTTGTACCACCTCCTTATTAAAAAATTATATATTGGCTGCCCGCTCCCACGCGTATTAACCCATATAAAACAAAAAACCTCTCATAATCCCTACATAAAATAATTTATATAGAGACGAGAGGTTAAACTCCGCGGTGCCACTCTATTTCACAGCAAATTCAGTAACGCTTGTATTCGCTGTGCACTCATACTATCTCGGATACACTATAATATCCTATCCCTTGGTAACGGAGGAACCCGTTCTGGCTTACTCTCTCCTGCTTACTTTTCGGGTATATGATTTGAGCCAGAAGCCTCACAGAGCCATTCGGTCACCAGCCTTGCAGCCGCATTCTCACCATCAGCGGCTCTCTGTATGCTGCTTAGTGCTTACTATTTCTGATCGCAGGCTTTATAGTTATATTTAATTTTCAAAAAACATCAATCACAATCTATGTATGATTAGTATTGAATGCTAACATATTTAAAAATATTTGTCTAATATTTGCTGATTTTTTCATGAATACGACTAAAAATTTGCATAATAGCTACAATACTGCCTGCGCAAGGAGGCCTGCTTGTAAAGATAAGAGGACCAATCATTTGATTGGCCCTCTTATAATTAATCAATCATAAATATTTATTCTTAGTTAACTGCTTCCTTTAGTACCTTGCCCGGTTTAAACTTGGGAACTTTTCTTGCTGGAATCTGGATAGTTTTTCCTGTCTGAGGGTTTAATCCTGTTCTTGCTTTTCTTTGCACTGCCTGGAAAGTACCAAAACCTACTAATGCAACCTTGTCGCCCTTCTTAATTGTAGTAGTGATAACATCTACTAATGTGTCGATAGCACAAGCAGCATCTTTCTTTGTAAGTCCTGCCTTACTGCTAACCTTTTCTACCAGCTCTGTCTTGTTCATCTTCACTTCCTTTCACTATTTTTTACAAAAATTGTCTTATGCTTTACTTTATATTAATTCCTTAATGATATATCTAAGTTTAATTTTAATAAATATCTAAACACAAGTTTAGATATTACGGCTGATTATACTATACTTTCCATGTTTTTCCAAAAAAAATTTTTATTTGGCCGACAAGTTTTTTTAGTAAAACAATTTGCTATTACTATGTTATAATATGGCAAATAACAAATAAATAAATTTTTGCTGCTACTGGAAGCAGTAATTTTTTGTATAATCAAATTTTAGCACGGAGGAGGTTTGAAATGGAAAAGTTATTACGCTTTAAAAAAGAGGATCTTGCTGGTTATGCAGTTAGTTTTATGAAAAAGTTTGGTGTTCCAGAAGGAGATGCAAAAATTGTTGCAGACGTATTAATTACAGCAGACATCAGGGGGACAGACTCCCATGGTTTAATCAGGCTAAATACATATTACGGAAACAGGCTGTCTGAAAAAATGATCAATCCACTTACTCCGATAAAAATAGTTTCAGAAACTGATACAACTATGTTAGTAGATGGCGGCAATGGTCTTGGACAGGTTGTTTCTTATAAAGTAATGCAAAAATGCATTGAAAAAGCAAAAAAATCTAATGTGGCCATAGCAACTGTGCGGCACAGCAATCATTATGGCATTGCCGGATATTATTCCATGATGGCGCTAAAGCATGATATGATTGGCATAAGCCTCACAAATTCCCAGCCTCTGGTTGCTCCAACTTATGGAAAAACTCCTGTGCTTGGCACAAATCCAATTAGTTTTGCTGCCCCATCACATAAAAAATATCCATATCTTCTTGATATGGCAACAAGTACAGTTCCCATAGGACGGATTAAAGTTTATGAGAAAAAGAACGAAAAAATTCCACTTGGCTGGGGCATTGACGATGATGGGAACATGACTGATGACCCAAAAAAGGTTAGAAGCGGCGGACCCGGTGCTCTTATGCCGTTGGGAGGAACAGATATTATGAGAGGGTACAAAGGATATGGTCTAGCGCTTATGGTGGATATTCTTTGCGGAACATTATCGGGCGGCTCAAATCTTACAGACATTGGTTTTCCTCATGATTATTCAAAAGAGTCAGATGTAAGCCACTTTTTTGCAGTAATTAAAATTGATGCGTTCAGGCCCGTTGCTGATTTTAAAAAACAATTGGACTATGCTGTTGATATATTAAAAAACTCTCCAAAAGTTAAGGGCCATGACCGAATCTACATAGCCGGGGAAAAAGAATTTGAAAATGCGGAGTATAATGAAAAGCATGGTGTCCCGATCCTTGCAAAAGTAATAGATGATATCAAAAAGGACTGTGCCAATACTGGCGTTCCTTTTAATATAAAGCCAATTGGTTAAAAGTAATTTTTAGATCATTTCCATTACTGCAGCAGTTAAACTGCCTTTTGCCTTCTTCATATTTCTTACTGCCCTGGTGATTTGGAATATTTTTTTGGGCGACTTAATTGCTAAAAACAGTAAATTAAAAATATTGGCAAATATACTTTTTCCAAAGAGGGTTAACAGAAAATCAGGGATATTTTCATCAACACTATCAGAAACAGCTCTTATGCAATAAAAAGGCAAATTATTCTCAATCATTGTCTTTCCTATCCAATAGGTTTCCATATCAACAGCCTGAACATCAAATTTAGCACCAATGTTTTTTTTCAATTCAGAATCAGCAATTACATTAGAAACAGTACCTCCATTTACCTTAAGTATTTTGCAGCTATTTTTTATGTATACACTACAATTAATATCTTTGCTGCCATAAAAATTTATGTTATTGCAAGCTTTAGAAAAATCAATATTTTCTAAATTTTTTATAGTTTTATACAAAACTACATCTCCAATTTGTAGATTTCCGCTGGTTGCGCCACAGAATCCGATTGCCAACATTCTTTTACTTATACTGCTGTCGCCTGAATAATTTTTCACAATTAGCCTTGCTGCTTTTTGTGCATTGTGCTTGCCCATTCCAGTTTTAACTAAGAGTACTTCCCTGCCACTTATGCTGCCCCTGTACATAGTAATATTGCCCTTCCTGTCAATGCGCTCCACCTTCATCATCTTAATGAGCCCTGATATCTCAAATTTTAGAGCTCCGAAAATAATTGGCATCGTTAAAATTTTATCTCCCAAGGCTACCTCCTGCAAAACTGTATTATTTCATCAGTAAGTTCCCATGCTTATTTATTAGATGATTATAAAAGTTAATCCATAATTAGTAAAACAGCTTAGTCAATATTTATGTATTTACCTAAATTGCTATTTACACAAATACTTTATTGTTATATAATTAACCCGTCTTAAAACAATTGAAATTGTAAATTTTATAATAAATATTTTTAAGAAATGTTTTTTGTTAATTTAATTTGCATACATAAAAAATGTGTAACCGGGATATTTCTTTTCTTTCTCTTTTCATTTTTAATATTAATCTGCCAGCCAGTACCGCTATATTCCTACTGTAAGTCTCCTTTTATTATGCCGCTTAATGGCAGTATTGTAGTTAAATTCAGACAAGTTTACTGGGATTACAAAAAAGAAACCAGCAGAAGACACACAGGAATTGATATAGAGGGAAGATACGGGCAAAAAGTTATCGCAGCAGCAAATGGCGTGGTCAGCTACATTGGTTTTTCTCCAACAGGAGGAAAGACTTTGGTGATAAAGCATAATAAAAATATAAGAACTACTTACCTAAATTTACTGCAAATATATGTTCCAGTAGGAACTTCTGTTCAGCAAGGAGAAGCTATTGCATCTATTGGTGCCATGGATGACCCATCCAGCTCTTCATATCATTTGCACTTTGGAATAATATATGATGGAAAATATATTGACCCGGAAGATATGCTGGCCATAGATTACAGCAGTATTTCAAAATTTATACATTTAAAATATTTACCTTCTGATTTTAGGATTTACTATAGCAACTAATAGATTTCCTAATTTACACGCTATTAAAATAATCCTGTATATTTTTCAGTTCTTCATCAATTTTATTAACAATATCCTCTTTGCTAACACCAAATTCTATAATATTTAAAGTAAGTTTGATCTTTGCAAAAGTTTTTTTTAGCATGCCCTTTATTGCCGGTTTTTTGGCTGTGTCAACTACGCTGATCTGGAGATAGTCTTCACCATTAGTAGTAGATATTAATTTTAAATGACCTAACTTCTTGCAGCCATTGTTTTTAAGATAAAGAAGTATGCCATCAGTGATTTCTAATATCTTTTTGATGAAATCTTCTTTAGCTATAGTTTTTTCAGAAGTAATAACTACTTTTCTGGTTAGAGCTATTGAATTATTTGCAGCCATATGACTTTTATAAAAAATCTATAATAAAATATTATAAACTCAGAGAGCTCTATTTTAGCACAAATTAATTTTAAACTACAATACCTCAAAGTTTTGATAAATTATATTAATGTATCTATTACAATATGTGCTCGTATATCGCCTTGCCAAAACCAGATTTATAATTCTCGTCTGTTATTATATTTGCCGCTTCAAGTACTTTGCTGTTAGAATTCTTCACTGCAATCTTAAGCCCAGCTTCTTTGAACATGCTCAGGTCGTTATAGCTGTCACCAAATGCAGCTATCTCCTCTCTTTTAATATTTAAAATTTCGGCAATACTGCACAGCGCATTGCCTTTGGTAGCATTCAAATTTAAAATATCAAAAAAATATTTACCTGCCCTTACAATTTCCAGTTTACTTGAAAACTTTTTCCTGAGGTAGCAATCAAGAGGATCGTCCTCCTTTATGGGAACATTTATGTCAACTGAATTTTTTGAAAAATAAGCAGTTTCAATACTATCAATTTTAATTAATCTCTCCCCGATTCTCTCAATATATTTCATGTCAGGATGATATTTTTCATAAAAAATACCTCCTCCTGCCAGCGCTGCAAGTGGCGAGTACCCTTTTTCTTTTATTGATCTTATCACATCAAAGTAGTCATCTGGTCTTATTTTTACAGAATTTATTATCTTTAAATCTTTATTAACTACAACTGCTCCGTTCATAGTTATCTGGGGAAGCTTTAAATTTAAAAATTTAATGATTGGAAATACTGAATCAATTGATTTGCCAGTTGCCAAAATCACCCCTATCCCCTCATCAAGGCATGCAAGAATAGCTTTTTTGTTTAATTCGGGAAGATTTGAATCGCCATCAAGAAGCGTGCCGTCAACATCCGTGACTATTAGTTTTATCATAAGAATCCTTTTTAACTATTTGCTGGCATGAGTTGCTATCCCAAAGCAGTCTTCTGCTGCTTCCATAACAGCCTCTGATAATGTTGGATGGGAATGTATGGTATCGGCAATATAATCTACAGACAGCTCTCCATTCATAGCTACAGCAACCTCGTGTATAAGATCAGAAGCACGAGGACCAATTATCTGAGCTCCGAGCACCTCTCCTGTTTCCTTGTCGGTTACAATTTTTGCAAAGCCGCTTGCCTCCCCCATAACAAAAGCTTTTCCGCTTGCAGAAAACGGGAACCGGCCACAGTTAACCTGAATATTTTTCTCTTTAGCCTGATTTTCAGTAAGCCCGACTGCTCCAATTTCAGGAGAGGTAAAGATGGCCCATGGAACAACTCTATAGTTCATTTTACTCTCTTTCCCTGATATATTTTCTACTGCTATCTTTCCTTCTTTCGATGCAACATGAGCTAATTGATATCCGCCTATCACATCTCCAATAGCATATATATTATCAATGCTTGTTTTTAGGTGAGAGTCGACTTTTATATATCCTCTTTCTGTTTTAATTCCTGCTTCTTCAATTCCGATATCTGTTGAATTTGGCCTCCTTCCCACTGAAACCAAAATATTATCCACAGTTATACTTTCACCATTATTTGCCTTACAGTTATACCTGCCTTCTACTTTTTTAATTTCATCTATGCTGCAGTTTGTCAGTATTTTTATTCCGTTTTTTTCAAAATTTTCTTTTACCAACTTTGATATATCCTCATCTTCAGTAGAGAGTATCCTGGGAAGAACTTCAATTATTGTTACACTGCTGCCAAAAGTATTAAAAATACTTGCAAATTCGCACCCTACTACTCCTCCGCCTACAATTAGAAGCTCCTTCGGTATTTCTTTAAGTGATAGTATCCCCCTATTGTTCAGCACACCTTCTTCTTTAAAATCAAATGGTGGGATCTGGCTTGGAGAAGAACCGGTAGCTACGATAATATTTTTGGAAATAACCTCAATATTGTCACCATTCTCGCATTCAACTAGTATTTTATCCGTGTCGGTTAATTTTCCTTTTCCTTTTATAAGCTCTATTTTATTTTTGCTAAAATGAGACTGCAGGCCCCCTCTTAACGAGCTTATCAGCTTGTCCTTTCTCTGCATTACCTTTTTAAAGTCAATACCATAATCTGAAACGCCAATACCAAACTGATTGGCTCCTTCAATGTTCTCTACTAAATGTGCGACGGTAGTAAGCGCTTTAGTAGGCATGCATCCCCAATTAAGGCAAACTCCGCCTATGTGTTCTTTTTCAATAACCACTGATTTTATTCCCAGCTTAGCCGCCCTTATAGCTGCCACATATCCTCCGGGCCCAGCCCCAATTATTGCCAAATCTACTCTTTTTATTTCCATTACCCAATATCTCCCTTCCATACAGCATTAGTGCATTAGTAAATTATGTATCTATAGTATAATATGTAGAATCATGCAAATTTTAAAACAAAATAACTCAGTCGTAAATAATATTATTAAAGATAAAAAAATAATCAACAGACTGCAGGCAAACAGCAGTAAAATATTATACCTGGACTTAGGCATAATACCTTACAATGATGCATATAACCTGCAAACATATTTTTTTGATCAAGTCAAGCTCAGTAACTGCTGCGGAGTAATCCTGCTCCTGGAACATATACCAGTTATAACCATAGGAAATAATAAAAAATTAGATAGCTTACTGGTAAGCAATACCAAGCTTAAAGAGCAAAACATAGAGCTCGTGCAATCCAACCGCGGCGGTGATATAACGTTTCATGGTCCCGGCCAAATTGTCTGTTATCCAATTTTAAACCTATCTTATGTAAAAAAAGATTTGTCTTTATATGTTTATAATCTTGAACAGCTTATAATTGAAGTATTAAACCATTATGGTATATGCGGCACAAGAATTGACAAGCATAGAGGTGTGTTTGTTGAAAACTATAAAATTGCTTCCATCGGTGTGCGTATCAAAAGATGGATCACGATGCATGGTTTTTCCCTGAATGTTGATGTTGATTTAAGCTACTTTGATAACATAATAGCCTGTGGATTAAAAAAATACAGCCAGACTTCTATGCAAAAAATATTAAATAAAGATATTCCAATAAACGATGTCAAAGAACAAATACTGATAAAATTTAATGAGGTATTTGGCCTTCCTGTATTAAAATAAAATCTTAGCTGCTGTTTTCTTTTTTACTTTTTGCCTTATGTATTTTTTTACCTCTGCGCTCTTGCTTTCTTCCATTATCTCTTTTTAAAATTTCACAAATATCTTTAATTACTGCAAGAGGCTCTTTAATCAATCTCTTTGGAAAAAATGGCACAAGAATTGCAAGTGCTTTTTTCGCATCTTCAGTCATCCTGTGAGGCTTTGTTAAAATTCTGTCTATAAAATCTTCAGCAAAAACAGCCCTGAGGTGGCGTCTGTCTATTTCTATTTTCTTGCCGCACCTGTCACATTTTACGCTTCGCAAATAACTGCCGGTATAATACACAGAGTGGGCTACTTCTTCATCGCAGTTTATGCAATACAGTATTATTTTTGATTCTTCGTCTTTCATTTTACAATTAATGTTAATGAACAAACAATCTTTATTAATTTAACTATAAAACACCCGTAAAAAGCAATGGCTATAGCTCAACTTTAAATTACAAGGATTTCAGGTCTTTCAATCAATTCTACAACTTTCTGTAAAAATTTAGCTCCAACAGCTCCATCTACAATCCTGTGGTCACATGCAAGAGATAGTTCTAAGGCTGATCCTGCTTCAATCTTTCCATTGACTACTGCAGGTGTTTCATAAATTTCACCTACTGCAAGTATAGCTGCCTGAGGAGGATTGATTATTGCTGAAAAAGATCTTATTCCGAACATGCCCAAATTAGTCAGGGTAAAGGTACCGTTTGTTATCTCTTCAAGCTTCAACTCGCCTTTTTTTGCCTTCTCTACTAACTTTATTCTTTCCCTTGCAATTTCAATCAAGCTCATCTTATCGCAATCGTAAATAGTTGGAACAATAAGCCCTCCGCTGACAGACATTGCAAGTCCAATATTCACATTATCATATATAATATGGTTTTCATTTTGAAGAGATGAATTTACTTCTATACTCTCCCTTAGGGCTGCACTGCAAGCCTTTAGCAAGAAATCTGTATAAGTAATTTTTACATCATACACAGATGATATTTTATCTTTTATTCTTTCCCTCAAGTTCACAAGGGCTGTAGCATCGGCTACAGCATTCAGTACAGTATGGGGAATGTTGGTCTTGGAATAGCTCATACGCTCTGCTATTACTTTTCTCATTCCTTTAAGCGGAGTTGAAGATTTTACTGCAATCTCTCCTTTTGGCATAGCAGAAGCTGTCTCTGAAAAAGCCATTACATCTTCTTTTACAATTCTTCCTCCGGGGCCGGACCCTGTAATTTTGGATATATCTATATTTTTGCTCTCGGCAATTTTTCTAGCAATAGGCGATATTTTAACTCTTTTTTCTTTGGAAACAGCAGTTTCTTTAACTTTTTCTTCAACTGCTTCTTTTTTTTCACTCTTTTCAGCTACCTGCTCTTTTTCAGGAGCAGCCTTCCCGGCTCCAGACGGAATCTCCTCATCCTTCTCGCCAATATAAGCTACTATTTCTGTTACTGGAACCTCTTCGCCTTCGCCTCTTAATATTTTTCTTAAAACACCGGAATTATATGCTTCTACTTCCAGGGATACTTTATCAGTCATTACTTCAAAGAGTATATCTCCCTGCTCTATCTTGTCTCCTTCTTTCTTATGCCATTTCTCAATCGTCCCTGTTTCCATGGTCAGACCTAACTTAGGCATTATTACTTCATGCATTACTTTATCCTCCTAACAAATAAACTTAAAACCAAAAAATAAAACTCGTGGACTTATATTATAATTAATTAACAGAGTTATCAATTAAAATTGCGCATTAATTAAAATTGTGCCCAATCTGTATAATATGCGCTGCAACATCAATTAAACCTTATGCAGAATATCAAGTACGCCTTTTTTAATTCTGTCAACACCTGGGATCATTTCCTGTTCTAAAACAAGACTATATGGAACCGGACAGTTTCTTCCCGCCACTCTGCATATAGGAGCATCGAGGTAATCAAACCCTTTTTCTACCACCTCTGCTGCTACCTCTCCCATAAAACCTCCGAAACTGCATGCTTCTTCTACGCACAGGAGCCTCCCGGTTTTTTTAACTGAATCCAGTACAGTGTCTATATCAAGCGGCCGCAATGTTCTCAAATCTATTATTTCACATTCTATGTTTTCTTCTTCTGCCAGTACTTGTGCTGCCTCAATTGACTTTTGAACCATGAAAGAAGTAGCAACTATGCTGATATCGCTTCCCTGCCTTTTTGTATCTGCGCTGCCCAGTGGAATTTCATACATTTCCTCAGGTACATGTTGGATACACTTTTTATTTTTATAAAGCATTTTATGCTCTATAAATACAACCGGATTATTGTCATTAATTGATGCAACTAACAGTCCTTTTGCATCATATGGACAAGAAGGCATAACAACCTTTAAACCTGGAATATGAGCAACCAGTGCTTCAAGACTCTGTGAATGCTGGCCAGCCGCACCTGTCCCACCACCTCCTGCTGTTCTGATTACCAGGGGCACTTTAGCTTTTCCTCCAAACATATACCTTATTTTTGCAGCCTGGTTTGCAATTTGATCCATAGCTATAGTTACAAAATCTGAAAACATTATCTCAGCTATTGGCCTCATCCCTGTAACAGCACTTCCAGTGGCAACTCCTATTATGGCTGCTTCAGAAATTGGAGTATTTCTTACCCTTTCTTTCCCAAATTCAGAAAGCATCCCTACAGTCACACCAAATGCTCCCCCATATTCTGCTATGTCTTCTCCTATAAGATATACACTACTGTCTTCCCTCATCTTCTGCTGCATTGCTTCTCTTATTGCTTCAAGGTATGTTAATTCTCTCATCCTAGTAAAAATTCCTCCACAAATTATAAATTGTAATAATACTATTTTTCATGCATAAACATCCTCTTCAACTTCTGAAGGTTCCGGAAAGGGGCTTTCCTTGGCAAATTTAGTTGCTTTCTCTAATTGGCCTACAACTTCTTTTTCTAAATCTCTATCTTCTTTTTCAGTTAGTATCTTTCGGTCAATTAGAACTTTCTTATATCTTTTGATAGGGTCTTTGTCAATCCACTGCTTTACTTCTTCCTTTGTTCTATAAACCTGAGCATCACTTTTAGAATGGCCCTTCCACCTGTAAGTTAGGCATTCAATCAAAACTGGACCTCTTCCAGCCCTGCACTCTCTTACAAAATGTGAAACTGTATTAAATACCTCAACCAGATTATTGCCATCAATTGTAAGCCCGTCAATTCCGTAAGCAAATTTTCTATCTGATATCTTTTCTATATTAAATGCTTCCTTTACCGGTGTTGACATTCCATAGACATTATTTTCACAAAGGTAAACTATAGGAAGCCCCCATATAGAAGCCATATTAATGGAGCTATGAAATATTCCACGATTGGCTGCACCATCTCCGAAGAAACATACTACAATCTTCCCATTCTTCTTCATCTTACAGGTAAGTGCTGCTCCTGTAGCAATGCCAATGCTTCCCCCAACTATTCCATTTGCGCCAAGGTTTCCTGAGCCAACATCAGCTATGTGCATTGACCCACCTTTACCCTTACAATATCCTGTCTTCTTGCCCAATAGCTCTGCCATCATAATATTCATGTCTGCCCCTTTTGCGATGCAATGGCCATGACCCCTATGGGTTGAAGTAATATAATCACCGCTATCCAGAGCATAATTTGCACCTACAGCAGTTGCCTCCTCACCAGTATAAAGATGGCATGTACCGTGGATTGCACCCCTTATAATGAATTGCTCGGTTTCATTCTCAAAATGCCTTATCTGATACATTTTTTTTAGCATTTCTATCTTTACAGCATCTTCCAAGTTGGAGAATTTATCTTCTATCCTGTAGCCATCAATATTTATGTATTTGCTTTTTTTATTTAAAATCTTCCCCATTTAATCCCCTCTGGTTATACTTTTTGCTGTATCTTCATCAGTTAATAAAATATTTATGAATTTGCCCTTTAGAGCTCCTTCTATAACTTTTACTTTTTTGTCCCCAAAGCCAACTCCTATTTTATTTTTAATCTTCTTAATTTTACTTGCTGAAATTCTGATAATTCTATCGTCTGTCTTGCTTTTTATGTGTTCTCCATCTTCATTTATAAAAATTAAATTTACATCTCCGACTACTCCCAAACTGCTCAAGTAATTAAATTCTTCTGCACTAAAATTTCCAGTCTTAACCAGTGTAGATTCAGAACTGATATCGCCCATTCCTACCATGGCTGTATTAATTTGATCTGCCATATTTATTATTTCTCTGGTGCTGCCCTCATTTTCAATGACTTCTCTTGCTTTTTTGCTATCCAAAACTGCAGGAGCATTAATCATATAGCTAACCCCTCCAATTTTATCAGCTACAGCCCTTGCAACTGAATTTGTATGAACTCCTGTGCCAACTTTCCCAAGCCCCCCAATTATAGGAATTACTTTTATGCTTATATTTCTGCTGACGTCAAGATAATCTGCTATGCCTTTTAATGAAGTCCCCCAGCCAATTCCTAAATAATCCCCATCCTTTAATATCCTATCAAATATATTGCTTAACTTTTTAGCAATCTCTTTTAAAGTTTCTTCTTTGCTTTCGCAAGAAGGGACAATAGCACATTCTTTTATCTTATATTTTTTTTCTACTGCACACTCTAACTCTTCATAGCTTTCATCGGGCGAATTAATTTTTACCTCAACTATTCTTTCTTTTCTCGCCATATCCAAATATCTCGAGACTTTTGTTCTTGATAAATTTAGTTTATTTGCAATTTCTTGCTGGGTTAAGTTGCTGATATAGTAGAGTCTTGATATTTTAGATATAAGTTTCTTTTTTTCAGTCCAGGCCATATTATTTCTTAATATTGCACATTTGTTTACTCTATGAACATTTGACTATATTATATAAAAAAAGTCTTTTAGTCAAACAAAATATTTTTTAACTATAGTTAATTATTTAGTATTTTATAATTGGTGTGATAATCGCTATTAAATGTGGCCTAACTTCTCAAAATCATCTTTTAAGTCTGCGTAAAGAGACCCGTATATTCCATATAACTTTTCATATTTTTTTACATTTTCCCTTATGGGATCAATCTGGCTTGCTTCCTTTATTGTCTTGTCGGCTGCTTCTTCTACGCTGCTGTATATTCCGCATCCAACCCCGGCAATAAGAGCTGCCCCGTAAGCCGGCCCTTCTTCGACATTCAGTGTTACAATTTTTGCATTCATTACATCTGAAATAATCTGTTTCCATACTTTGCTTTTTGCTCCACCGCCAAAAAGGACTATTTTGTCTGATACAATATTTAGCTTTCTCATAAGAGAAAGACAATCAAGCTGGCTAAATGCCACACCTTCCATAACTGAGCGTACAAAATGATTCTGGGTGTGCAAATAAGACAGTCCAAAAAATACACCTCTGGCATAAGGATCAGCATGAGGAGTTCTCTCGCCTGACAGATATGGTAAAAATATAAGTCCGTCTGAGCCAACAGGAATGCTTTCCGCTTCTTTGTTTAGCAGGTTGTAGCCTTTTATTTTCGGATACATGTCTTCAATTTTCCTGCTTGGGCCAAAATTTTCATAATACCATTTTAGGGACCCTGCTGCAGACAGTGTTACTCCTGTAAGGTGCCACCTGCCCGGCACAGCATGACAGAATGAGTGTACCCTTCCCTGACTGTCATATAATGGTTTTTTGCTGTAGGCAAACACGACACCACTTGTTCCTATAGAATCCGACAGGAGACCTTCCCTTATAATACCTGAGCCAACTGCTCCTGCTGCATTGTCACTTGCTCCTCCGGCAATGGGCGTGCCTTCTGTAAGACCGGTTGCTGATGAAGCCGATTTACTTACATATGATGTTATTTCTGTTGACTCGTATACATCTGGAAGCAAATCTCTGTCTATATCCAGTCCATCCAATATTTCATGTGACCAGCACCTTTTGGCAATGTCCATAAGTATTGTTCCAGATGCATCTGACACTTCAGTTACATACTTTCCTGATAGTCTGTACCTTATATAATCCTTTGGAAGGAGTATTTTTGATACCTTTTTGTAGTTTTGAGGTTCTTTCTCTTCCAGCCACAATATCTTGGGTGCTGTAAACCCCGGGAGAGCTTTGTTGTATGATAATTTTATAAAATTTTGCCTGCCAAATATTTTGTAAATCTTATTGCATTGATCATTTGTCCTCTGATCACACCAGAGTATTGCAGGCCTAATTACTTCTCCATTTCTGTCTAAAAAGACACTCCCGTGCATCTGCCCCGAGAGCCCTATGGCAGAGATATCCTTTGGAGAAATATTTGAACTTTTAATTGCTTCTTTTATGGTAAACACAGATGCACCCCACCAATCAATTGGGTCCTGTTCCGCCCATCCCGGCTTAGGCGTGTAAAGCTCGTAATCTTTGGTGCTTGATGATATAAGGGCTCCATCCTCATCAATTATTATTGCTCTTGTTGAAGTTGTTCCAATGTCAAGACTCAGTATATATTTCATTTTGCCTCTCTTTTATTAATTATTTTAAAAAATAAGATTAAATATCTCAATTACATCTTACCTGCCTGAGCAAATAAAATCATTGATCCTGCCAAAATACTTCATGGTAATTTTAGTATTCTCTTTTTACTAATCCAATTTACTAATTCTATGCAGTAAATTTTTATTTTTGCTGTATATGTCCTTATATATTGAGTATCTTATGTCATATTGCTTGCTGTGGTTACTATCAGGACAATACATTTTATCTTCTTTTACAGTATTTTCCACTGCATTTTTGTAAGAGCTATATTCTCCAACCGCTAGCCCGGCAAGCATTGCTGCTCCAAGACTTGCGGCCTCCGGATTCTTTAGAGTCAGTATCTTTCTATTTAATATATCTGATTTTATTTTTAACCATTCGTGTGATTTTGCTCCCCCGCCTATTGCAATTATCTTGTCTACAGTAATTCCTGACTCTTCCAATTTTTCTAAGTTTAGCCTTAAATCATAAGTATTGCTTTCCAGTATTGCTCTTGCTATTTTTGCTTTGTTTGTTTCCAAGTCAAGTCCCAAAACAGCACCCCTGGATTTTGAATCAAGATAAGGAGTCCCGCTTCCTACAAAATGGGGAAGTATAAATATGTTAGCAGGACTGGAGTGCATCTTGCTGGTTATCACATCATAAGCATCCCTGCCTTCTCTTTCTGCAGCTGCCCTTTCTTCATAACAAAAATTATCCCGGTACCACCTGAGAAGAAGACCGCCTGTTAGATTAAATGTTATTGTCATATATTTATCCTTAACCACATATGGATAGCAGGGGTAATTGTTGCCCAGCATGCTATCAGTTGTGTAAATTTTATTTAAAATCGGGGTTATCACATCTGATGTACCTGTTGCATTCATTGCAGTGCCCTCTTCAGTAATACCGGCCCCAAATGCTCCGCATGCCTGATCGTGGCCGCCTGTTACCCCAAACACGTTTCCATCAATTCCAATATCACATAAAATTTTTGAATTTATCTCTCCAACAATTTCTGCTGATGGTTTAACTTCTGAGAGCATATCTACGTTTATTTTTGCTTCTTTAAGTATTTCTTCAGACCAATTCTTGCTTTTAATATCAAATGCCATTGTCCTTGCAGCAAGGGTATAATCTATGGTTGGGGTGAGACCAAACTTTGAAAATATGTAATCTTCAAAACATAAAAACTTATATGCTCTCTTGTAAACATCTTTTAGGTTTTCCCTTATCCACATTATTTTATTTACAGAATACATTGGGTGAAGTGGCATTCCGGTAATTTTAAATATCTTTTTTTCTCCCAGTCTTCTCTTCCAGAACCTGTACTGGCTCTCTGTTCTGCTGTCAAATGTAACTATTGCATTGTATAGAGCACTTCCATCCCTGCTTACCGGAACCGTAGTCTCTCCCTGGCAGGATACGCTAAATGCTTTAATCTTGTCTTTTTTTATCTTCTGGCTTGCATCTCTGACAAGATCTTTTACATTGTTCCAGATAAGGCCGGGGTCAATTTCCACCCACCCTTCTCTTGGATGGATCAGCGGGTGCTCTCTGTATTCTGCTGACAGTATTTCCCCATATCTGTTAAATATAACTGCCTTGCATCCTGTTGTTCCTATGTCTATCCCAAGCAAACTCATATTTAAAAAAACTCCATAAAATAATACTATCCCGAATAACTTACAGTACAAGTCATTTGGGATAGATTGACAGTCACTGCTAAAAACTTAATTTCTGTCATTAAATATTGTAAAAATCTGGCAAATATACTCTTTCCCCTCCGCTCATAGCTGACTCGTGGGCGCATATACCAGTACATGTCCAGTTTGCTGCAGTCTCAACATCTATTGCTGAGTCTCTTTTCTCAACAATTGCCCTTATAAACTCATGTACCATATGTGGGTGAGAACCCCCATGTCCAGATCCCTGTACAAAAGAAAGATGTTTTTTTTCTTCATCATCCAACACATCTTCAGCTCTTGTGAACCTGGCAATTTCCTTCGGCAGCATATTACCTGTATCAGGTACTTCTACCCTTACAGCATCTTCTTTTCCTGTAAACAGAGTAGGGTCTTCATCGCTTAACCTGTTCCATTCAAATGAGAGTTTGCCTCCATAAACATCAAAACTTTCAATATACTGGCGGACAGTATCATAAAGAGACCTTGTAACCTCAGCTGCCAGATCGGAATTCTTAAACTTTATAAGAGTTGTTTCAATCGCAAAAGGAGAGTTATATTTTTTTATATATTCTTCGCGTATTTTCCCTGATCCAAAGCAAAATACAGATTCTACATCAGCTCTGGCAAGAGCAGCACAGGGGCTGACAGCATGCGTAGCATAATGCATGGGAGGAAAGCCGGGCCATGCCCCGCCCCAATCTTCCATATCCTGCTGATGCGAGCCGCGCAAAAACTGAATTTTCCCTAATTTGCCGCTATCAACAAGATCTTTAACGTATAGAAATTCTTTAGTATAAACAGAAGTTTCCATCATCATATAAACTTTTCCTGCTTTTCTTCTTGCCTTAACTATCTCCATGCATTCCTCAGCTGTGGTAGCCATTGGAACCGTGCAGGCAACATGTTTACCTGCATTAAGCGAATTGATAGCTAACTCGGCATGACTTTTTACTGGTGTTACGATATGGATTGCATCAACCTCATCTATTTCTAAAATATCCCTGTAGTCAGTGAACCTTCGCTCAATGCCATATTTATCACCGCATTCATTTAACTTTTCCTTATTTCTTCTGCATATTGCATACAACTCACAATCAGGATGGTTTTGATAAATTGGGATAAAGTCTGCACCAAAGCCAAGGCCAATTACTGCAACCTTTATTTTGTTACCAGACATTCGCTACCTCCAATCAAGCTTATTAAAACAATTAAATATACGCTATTTCATTGCCTTTGCAAGTATCAGCTCTATATCTCCCCTGTGGTTTTCAGGGTCAAAATATGATTCTATTATTTCTTCATGGGGAAGGTTGTTAATTTTGTCATTTATAATATTTAATGCAAGACAGTTTATCTCAACAGCCTTTTCAGCAGGCATCCTCTCAGGATTAATATCAATTCCATAATATTCTCTGTAGCCATGCATCTTTAAAACATACATAGCAGCCTCGGCCTGCTGCCATTCAACAACTCCCACATTTAAATCCTGGTCATAGTTTCCCAGAGGCTGACTATTCCAATGGGTATGAAACAACCTGCCCTGTCTCATTGCCCTGCAAAATGCATATGGCGTATCTTCATACCCCATTCTTATGTGCCCTATCTCAGGCTGCATGCCCAGCAAAGCACGCCCTTCGGAAAGAAGATTCCTGTTTTGTTCTGATTTAAGTCTTAACTCTATGTCGCGGCACGCTAACAATCCGTCTGCTGTTGTCCTGTATATATTGTTTGGTGCAGGTTCATATGGTTTTGGTTCGATTGCAACTGCTACTCCCGGGACTTCATCCATTGCATAAGCTACTGCGTCTTCAAACATATCCCACATCTTATAAAAAACAGTTCCAAGTGAGTAAAGGTAGCCATCGCTCCCTGGCCATATGCCTGCATGATGCAGGCCATTATCCTTTGCAAACTTTAAACAGCCTATAAGAGTTTCTACTGCCTTGTCCCTATATTTTTTATATGGATTTGACAGTGAACCAAATTCATATTCTTTTGGGAAAAAAATTGCCGGGTAGCAGCTAATAAGCTTTATGCCTGTTTCTTTCTCCAATTTTTGATACAGGTGGTAATTTTCTTCGTTTACCTCAGAAGGATAATGGGCCTCTATTGCTTTTACACCATACTTTGCCATTTCAGCAGCCATTTCTATTTTTTCTGGTATATCTTTTGGCGAGACAAATGAGTCATGAAATCTTCCGCCACCAGGCGTAAAATACCATATTCCCACAGAGGGCATTACCTTTAGGTTGAAAGTGCTCATGTGCTCTATGAGCTCACCCTTATCTCTTTGTATCTTCTGATATTTTGTGTTGATAATTTCATCCATGTCTGCTCCCTCCACCAAATAAATTTATACTATTATATTTACATCAACAAAACTTATTAATTTTTAACAAAACAGGTATTACAGCACAATTTGAACTTTCATTGGATTTCCAACCCTGTTTTTTAGATTTATTATTGCCTTTTCTGTATCCTCTAAAGGATATCTGTGCGTTAGCAATGCCTCAACATTCACAAGCCCTTCTGCCATACATCGAATTGTGGTGGGCCAGGACAGCGGCGCCAGCCAGGCTGCTCTTATTTGTTTATCCATAGTGTGAAAACTAAGTGCAGGGACATGTATGACATCACCTTCATTGGGCAAGCCAAAGTGTACTAAAATTGCACAATTTCCAGTTACATCAATAGCCTGCTCAAAAGCATCGTTTGAGCTTGTCGGAACTATTGCCCTGTCAGCTAATTTTCCATTTGTTAAGTCTGATATAGCTTTTTTAAGATCAGCTGCATAGTATTTTGAGTCTTTATTTCTGGTATTAAATATATAATCTGCTCCATTTTCTTTGCCCATTTCCAGACGGTAATCCCTGGTTCCAATTAATGCAACCTTTCCTGCACCAATTGATTTTGCCAGCTGTACCATCATGAGTCCAATTGCACCTGGCCCAAACACTGCTACAAACTGGCCAGGCTCGATCTCTAACTTCTTCATGCCATTTACAGCGCAGGCAAATGGTTCTGTAAAGGCACCTGCAGCATAACTCATACCATCGGGAAGCTTAAACAAACCTGTATATTTTGATACACAGTATTCTGCAAAACCACCGTTAACGGTAACTCCCGGGACACTTGAATTTTCACATAGATGAGTTTGGCCAGAAGCACACGCATAACAAGCATTGCAGTGCTGAACTGGATTAACTACAACCCTGTCCCCTTCTTTAAAAAGTCCCATACCTGCTGGTACTTTCCCAACTTTTGCAACTTCCCCGGTAAATTCATGACCTAAAACCAGCGGTCCTTTTCCTGTAGCTGTGCCAAGAGGACTAAGGCCATAGTAGTAGGATATATCAGATCCGCATATTCCAACATTTTTTACTCTTACCAGCATATCTATATCTGTAATCTCTGGAATTGGTATCTCTTCAAGCTTCATCTTTTCAGCTTCATAAAAAACCTGGGCTTTCATTTTCTCAGCCACTTTCATTCCTCCTTTTTAATTTAAATTACAGCAAACATCCAACCCGGCTATAATAACTTTCAGCTTCTTTTTATTTATCCAAATTTTTTAATCAATTTGTCAAGATACTTTTTATTGTCTTCAGTTACATCCAAAGCTTTTGGCCAGAAGCACAGGTCAATTGTCCACCACTCATCAGTATATCCGGCTTCCAGTATTGCTGGAATAATCTTGTCAAAATCCAGTACCCCTGTTCCAAGAGGAGCATGTGTGCTTGTATCACCATCATGCAAAGTCTCATCTGAATCAATTAAATGGATATGTCCAATTTTCCCTGTTAACATATATGTAAATTGAACCACGCCTCCTGGAAGCGTCTCCTTTTTGCCTAACTGCCGCGCACCCACTACTGAACACATATGCGCATGACAGGAATCGTACAATATTGAAAAGTTTGAGTGTTCCACTTTGTAAACCATCCTGACTACTTCACCTGGCTTGTTAAATAAAAAACCAGGCTCAAATTCCCATATAAGTTTCACATTATTTTTCATACATATTTCAGAAGCATCATTCCAGACTTCGGCTACTTTAGAAAAACAGGTCTCGTAATCCATGCCGCCCGGTATTCCAGTTGGCGGGTCAACAGTGTCAACCCTGAGCTTGGGAATATCAAGGTCGCTGCATATTTCAAGATTTGCTTTAACCGCATCCAGATAATCACTCTTCTTTGATGTTGCCGGTGATGGAAATGGTGCAGCCAGGCCGGACACGCCTAACTTATAATCATCCAGCATTTTCTTAATTTCTTTGCGCTTCTCTTTTGTATTAGGTTCCAGGTGCGGAGGAAATGCAGCCATTTCAATACCGTCAAATCCAAGGACAGAAAGCCTTTCAACAACATCTTTAAAAGGGATAGGGCTTTCCTCGTAGCCGCCCCATATATACGCCCATCCTCCAATTGATGTTTTTTTCGTCATAACAAACCTCCATTAATTTAATTTAAAATTTTTCTATTACTATCTGAAAAAAATTTAACAAAATAGTACCAGAACTGATCCATCAACTTCTATACTGTTTGATCACTGGGACATTGGTATTTATGTCGGGGCCAAAAAACTTTATTATTTGCAACTCTTCTGTCCCAGTATTTTCTACATTTAGCGGTTTTACTGCTCTGTCAAATGAAATTAAAAGTTCATCACAATTAAAATTATCGGCCTCTATTGCATGCCCGTCAAATTTGCCGCTGCCTTTCCATACAAGTATGTTGTAAACTCCTCTATCCGTGCTGGTAAAGGTGCACCCGGGTTTTACTGTTAATTTCTTTCCACTGAACTTACTTGTATTATAATATATCCAGTGCTCCTGTCCGCCTTCCTGATTGGTTTCTTCAACCAGTTTTGGTTCAAGATGATGATTTTCATAGAAATATGGATCCCCATTAGTTTCCCAGTCTATTTGACCGAGGATCACTCTTTCACCATATTTTCCCCTGTCTTCCCTGCGAACATCTTTAAACAGCAGCTCTTTTGAAATAATCTTTCCCGCATTTAGCGCCTGAAGCATAGCAAAAACATCAGAATTTTCTTGAAGCTCTATTGTTAGTGCTGTCCCCGGCCCATGGAGCGCTCCTGAAGGCAGGAAAAAACCTTCTCCGGCAACATTGAGGTATGCTCTGGAATGTTTTAATATTAAATCACTGTTCCAATCCTCCAGATACGGAAGCAGTATTTCATATTTTTTTTGTTCTGCAATATAAGGATGTACGCCAAAAAAAGTTTCAGGGTGAGGGCCCGCATCTACATCTTCGGGAAAATAATAAGCTTCATCTTTTGGATTTCTTCCAACAAGAGCTGCATCTTTTTTCATCTGGTGGATATGATAAGGTATCCTGGCATCAAAATCATATATTTTTGCAAGCCTCCCTAACCCGGTATGGGTCTTTGCATACTGTCTTCCCATTATCAGGTCTCCTGCAACTTCTACTGCCTCCTTTAAAGTTATTTTCTCGTTGCCGTCCATGGCTAAATAACTAAGTCCTTCATCCTGGGGGCCAACTGCATTATCGGCCTTTGTAACGGATGCCAGCCACCTCTCTGATATCCAGCCGCGCTTTCCTGCTTCGTATTCATTTTCTTTTAGCCCCAGCCTTCTGCCTGGAGGAAGAAAATCGCGTGCTACCCACGCAGGCTTAAGATTTAAAATACCATTGCTCCTCTCCAGTGCTTTTTCGACTGCAGCTCTTTTTTTCATAACCAGAAAATCCTTTCAGACTAACTGTCAATAAATTTTATAGATTATATAATAAAAATTTAGCCTCTAAAAATATTTTTTCTTTCCAGCTATACTATGCAAGTTTCTGTTTCAGCATCAAACAGGTGGGTTCTATCCATATTGATATTTGCATAAACTACTTCACCAACTTTAGCCATAAACTTTACAGGAGCAACCGCTTTAAAGAAAATTTTGTCAATTTTTAAATTTAGAATATCTTCCACGCCCATGCTCTGTTTAAAATATACAGAACATTTAATGGAATTGGCCCCTTTCTTTTCCCTCGACATTTCAATATCTTCAGGTCTTATTCCTAAAATTGCATTCTTCTTATTATAACCCTTGAGCAAGCTTGATTGCTTCCCGACAACACTGCAAATCATTGCCCCTTTGCCAATTATTAAATTATTTCCGTCAATAGATGCATCAAATAAATTTATTGCAGGACTTCCAACAAATTTAGCAACAAAAACATCTTTGGGTGAATTATATATTTCATTAGGAGTACCAATTTGAAGTATTTTGCCCTCATTAAGTACTGCTATCCTATCGCCCATTGTCATTGCTTCAATCTGGTCATGTGTTACATAAAAAAAAGTAGATCCCATATCTAAGTGAAGCCTTGCAAGCTCTGCTCTCATCTCTTCTCTTAGTTTTGCATCCAAATTTGACAGCGGTTCATCCATCAGAAAAACTTTTGGCGCTCTTACTATGGCTCTGCCTATTGCCACTCTCTGCATTTCACCACCGCTTAGATTTACAGTCTCCCTGTTCATTAAATGCTCGACGTGCAAAACCTCTGCAACCTCGGAAACCTTTTTATCAATTGCTGCCTGGGGCATTTTCCTAAGATTGGACCTCAATGGAAATTCCAAATTTTGTTTTACAGTATAATTGGGATAAAGAGTGTAATACTGAAACACAAATGCAACATCTCTTACAGCTGGGCTAAGACCATTTACACAGATATTATCTATATAAACTTCTCCCTTATCTGCTTTCTCTAACCCAGCTATTAATCTTAATGTCGTAGTTTTCCCGGCTCCTGTTGGCCCGAGTAGAACAAAAAACTCTTTATCCTTAATTTCCAGATTCATATTATCCACAGCAGCTACATCACCAAAAGTCTTTGTAAGTGAATTTAATTTTACCTCTGCCATTTACATATTCTCCCAACTTATTTTATTATTACATTATCGAATTCCCATCTTTTTTATTAAAGATGCTTATTCTTCCCATATCAATACCGATATACACAGTTTCTCCAATTTTTGGTGCCACAGTTGGCAGTGTTCGGACTCTAACAATATCGCTGCCTAACCTTACATCTATAATATTATAGGAGCCTGTCGCTTCAACAACAAAAACTTCTGATTTAATATAATTCCACTCTTTCTTCAGGCTCAACGCTACATTTTCTGGCCTAATTCCTAAAACTAGCTCTTCTTCTTTCCTATCTAAAATTATTTTTTGAATTTCATCAGATATTGCTATACAGGCATCAATCAATGATAGCCTTAACACAAGCTTACCATTTGAATCTCTTTCCGGTTTACAATTTATAAAATTCATGCCAGGGGTCCCAATAAAATTTGCTACAAATAAATTTTTTGGATTGGTGTATATTTCATAAGGTGTCCCAGCTTGTTGCAGAACCCCAAGATTCATTATTGCAACAATGTCCCCCATAGCCATTGCTTCGCTCTGGTCATGAGTTACATATACTGTAGTAGCGCCTATGTCAACATGGAGTCTCTTGAGTTCGGTTCGCATTTCTTCTCTAAATTTTGCATCCAGAGTTCCTATCGGCTCATCAAGTAAAAAAGCTTTTGGCCTTCTAACAATTGCCCTTCCAAGAGCAACTCTTTGCATATCCCCGCCTGAAAGTTCTTTTGGTTTTTTGTTCAATATGTGTTTTATCTGTAAAATTTCTGCAGCTCTATTTACTTCCTGCTCTATCTTTTTTTTATCAGTTCTTTGTGTCAACAAGGGAAAAGCTATATTACCGTAAACTGTCAGATGGGGATATAAGGCATACAGCTGAAAAACAAATGCTATATCCCTTTGTGATGCTCTCTTATTTGTAACATCTTCTCCGCCTATTAAAATTTCCCCCTCATCCGGCACTTCCAATCCAGAGATGCATCTAAGAGTTGTCGTTTTCCCACAGCCTGATGGCCCAAGAAGGACCAAGAATTCCCTCTCTTTGATGTCCAGGCTTAAATCATTAATTGCAACAAGGTCGTCAAATCTCTTAAAAATGTGTTTTAAAATTATTTCTGCCATCTACCAAATCTCCAATCTATTCTTTTAATACAAATATTAAGCTAACTTAAAAGCCCTTTCAGGAACTTTAAACTTTTTTCAGCAAGCACAAAATCACTTTTTTCGGTTTGTCTCCAAATTGAGGCAGCTTTTGCTATAACTTTATTTTCAGGTGTAAATGATTCTACTACCACCCATCTGTCATAATTAATCCTTCGCAGTGCATCTGCAATAGCTTTCCAGTTAACCTGCCCCGTACCTGCAGCACCTCTGTCATTTTCGCTCGCATGAAGTAAATAAAGCAAATCGCCGGCATCTAAAACTGCCATTGCAGAATTCTTTTCCTCAATATTCATATGGAATGTGTCAAGATGAACCTTTAACATTTTGCTTCCAACATCTTTGACCATTTTTACGGCGTCCTTGCAGATATTGATAAAATCTGTCTCAAATCTGTTTAATGGCTCTATTGCTATAAATACCCCATATTTTTCAGCCCACTCACAAGCTTTGCCTAAATTTTCAACAACTGTATCCCATTGGACCTTTCGCTCGTTTTCCGGGACCATGCCTGCACGGCCAACAGCAGAATAAACAGGGCCCACAAAAACATTGCAGCCAAGATCTGTACATGCCTCAAGACAATCTCTTATATAAGCAAGCCCGCCTTCAATATATTCTTTTTTTGGTCCTCTGATATCCCTGTCTTCTCCAAAAAGCCCGCACACTGAAGAGCATACAAGCCCGTTATCTTTAAATACCCCCAGTGTTTTTTTGTAATCAATATCACCTTTTTTCCCAAGTGCGATTTCCACTCCATCAAAACCTAATTCCTTAAATTTTCCAGTCAAGCTTTTCACATGTTCGTCTGTATAGTTACCAGTAAACAATAGTGTATTTATTCCAAATTTCATTTATTCCCTCCAGTAGTACATATAACAATTTATCTCTTCAAGCCTTAACCTTTTAATAGGATTTAATAGGATATCTCCTCTTTTCTCCCTGACTCTGCAGACCTCAGCATTGCATCACAGATTACAGCTGTCCTGTAGCCATCTTCAAAAGTTGCCACCATAGGTTCTAATTTGGCATCATTTACAACTGCATTCACCATATTGTATGCAGTATGTACGAATGTATTCTCCCATCCAATTATATGGCCATGGGGCCACCACTTGTCATAATAAGGGTGATATGACTCAGTAACATTTATACAGTGAAATCCTCTTGTATCAGCAGGTTCTTCATCTGCCCAGTAAACATGAAGATTATTCATATTCTCAAGATCCCACCAGATGCTTCCTTTTTCACCATTAATTTCAATAGTTTCGTAATTTTTACGGCCAGGGCAAAACCTGGAGGCTTCCAATACTCCAATTGCACCATTTCTAAATTCAACAGTAGAAACAAAGGCATCATCAACCTCTACTTTTTCTTTCTTTGATGGATTATCCGGAAGAGGCCTTTCGGTAACAAAGGTTTTGGTCATAGCCATAACACTTTCTGGCTCCCCGCACAGCCATCTGGCAAGATCTACTATATGTGCCCCTAAATCACCCATAGCTCCACTGCCGCAAACTTTTTTGTCAAGCCTCCATATTAGTGGAAAATTAGGATTTACTATCCATTCCTGCAGGTACTTTGCTCTAAAGTGAAATATTTTTCCAATCTTCCCATCCGAAATTAGATTTTTTGCAAGTACAAGAGCTGGAACCATTCTATAATTGAAGTTACACAGGTGTTTTACTCCTGCTTTTTTTGCTGCTTCCAGCATTTCTTTTGCTTCCCCGGAATTTCTGGCAAGAGGCTTTTCGCATACAATGTTTTTTCCAGCTTTTGCAGCTTCTATGCATGGTTCAGCATGAATATTGTTTGGTCCAACATTAACAAAAATATCAATCCTGTCATCATTTATAAGCTCGTGCCAATCTGTACAATACTCGAGGTATCTATACCGCTTTGCTTCCTCGGCTACCTTTTCTTCAGTTCTTCCACACATTTTTATTAGTTTTGGCTTTGCTGGAGGAGGCCAGAAGATGTAAGGCATTTTCTTGTACCCATTAGAATGGGCCTTCCCCATAAAAGAGTAGCCAAGCATCCCAACCCCAATTTCTGGAATCTTGCCTGCTTTCTTTTCTGCAGCCATCCCTATAAAGCCTACTTTTTTCTCTGCCATAAATTACCTCACCTGCCTTAAACTTATTAATTTTAAAATTTTATAAACCATATTTAATTGTTTAACTTATCAAATTTAAATCAAATAAAACCTGGACTTGGAGCAGGCTTTAATCTATGCCCACCACATTTCACCAACTTTTTCATAAAGAAGCACCTTGTTTAGAAATTCAATAGCTTTGCTCAAACCCTCATTTGCAGACATCAACGGGTCTTCGTGCTCAATACTTATAACCCCATCATACCCAACCAGCCTGAGAGCAGACACAAAGTCATTCCAGAACTCTACACCATGGCCATATCCTACAGTCCTGAATGTCCATGCCCTTTTAGCTAAATCTCCATAGTGTTTCCAGTCATTTACTCCTCTAAAATCAACAACTGACCTGTCAACTTTACTGTCTTTTGCATGGACATGAACTATGGCATCGCCCAATTTTTTTATGCACACAATTGGGTCCATACCCTGCCAGAATAAGTGGCTTGGATCAAAGTTGCAGGAAATTTCTTCAGCTCCAACTTCTTCTCTCAGCTTCAGCAAAGCTTCAGTATTGTAAACTACATCTCCGGGATGCATCTCAAAAGCAAATTTGACTCCTGCCTTTTTAGCCTTTTCAACCATTTCTTTCCAGAATGGGACTACCTTCTTTTCCCACTGCCATTTGACAGCATCCCCAAAATATGGCGGCCATGGACAGGTAATCCAGTTTGGATACTTGGCATCTTCTCCTGCACCAGGGCACCCTGCAAAATCGTTTATTACTTTTACGCCAATTTTTGAAGCAAGTTCAATTGATGCTACCAGATCAGCGGTATGCTCATCTGAAATGCTTTTTTGAGGATGGATTGCATTTCCGTGACAGGACAGGGCACTTATTTCCAGTCCATTTTTCTCAGCTGCTTCCATGAATTTTTTTATAGCATTTTTGTCTTTCAATAACTCGGCAGGATTACAGTGCGCTTTCCCAACAAACCCTCCGCAACCAGGTTCAATTGCTCTAAGGCCAGCATCACTTGCAGCTTTGCATGCATCTTCCCATGATTTATCACCAAAACAATTTGCCATTACGCCTAACTTCATCTTAACCCTCCTATTTAATAATTTGTACTATTTATGTAGTTTTTAAATATTTAAATAATTTACACAACTAGCTATTAAAACCGAAGTGTTTATTATTCTGGTTTTGAATCATTTTAAGTGAATTGAAAAAATATATCCCAGCGTCCCAGTTAAAAGGATCGCAAAGCCATAATGATATAGAGCAAATACCAAAGGCTGGCAAAGAGCAAATATTCCAAATACCATAATCCACACAAAAACTGGCTCCAAATATTTTCTCTTCAATATTTTAAATTTCCAAAAAATTAAGCCGATTAAGATATAGAAACCTATGCCAACAAAAAATGAAATCATGTCTTTCTCCTATTTTCTTATTGCCCCAAAAGTTATACCTCTCACCAGGTGTTTTCTCAAAATAATGGTAAATATCATTGCTGGCAGCAGAAAAACAGCTGTTCCTGCAGCAGCAGCTCCCCAATCATACCCGAGCACGCCCATCTGGTAAGGCAGCCACGCAGGTACAGTTTGCGCAACTGTCCTTGAAAGAAGAAAGGCAAATGCATATTCATTCCAGGCAAAAACAAAACAAAACACCGCTGTTGCAGCAATACCTGTTGAAGCCTGGGGAATAACTATTTTTCTAAATACCTGTAAACGGCTATAGCCGTCAACCATTGCTGCTTCCTCATATTCAATAGGAATCTCATCAATAAATCCTTTAAGCACCCAGACAGCAAATGACACATTAAAAGCAGTGTATAAAAGTATAAGGCCTAAATGAGTATCATTTAGGCCGAGAAACCTGAACATAAGAAAAACTGGTATGACCACAACTACAGGCGGGAGCATTCTAGTAGAAAGTATAAAAAACAAAAGGTCATCCTTGCCCCTTACTTTAAACCTGGAAAACCCATATGCTGCACACGTTCCAAGAATTATTGTCAGTGCGGTACTTATTGAACCAATTATAATACTATTTAAGTACCTCTTTGGTAAATCACCAATACGGATTATCTTTTCATTAGTCTCTTCATAAACTATGCGTTCATACCATTTCATATTAGCAAACTCTTCCTCTGTGGGTTCTTTCCCGGGAGCATAAACAGCTCTGGATGTAAATATCCTTATATAACTGCTGATTGACGGTTTAAACATAATTTTCGGTGGGTATTCCTTAATATCAATCCATGGCCTAAAAGATGTATTTACTACATACAGAAGTGGTATGAGATAAACAAATGTAATTACAATTAGTATAAATATTATAAAAAACCTGCTAATATTTTTTTTCTTTTTAACTATCCCTGCCATAAATTTCCTTTCGGGTTAAATATGCTATGTCTTTGCTTTATTAAGATATTTAATAAAGAGGCTTGTAATGGCTATAATCATTATTAGCATTATATAACCAAGCGAGGCGCCAAAACTTGTTTTCCAGGTAACAAATGCAGTATTATACAGATACATAGACAATAGCGGTGGCGCCATGGCTCCTCTTCCAGTAATTCCCATTGGCAGATCAAATATTTTAAATGCTTCCATGGTTCTAAATATTAAAGCTACCAAAAGAAGCGGATATACCATTGGTAGAGTTATACGGGTAAATTTGAACCACCAGGAAGCCCTGTCTATTTCTGCAGCTTCATATAAATATTTTGGAATAGCTGAAAGCCCTGCAATTGAAAGAAGCATGACAAAAGGTGTCCACATCCATATATCTACAAGTACAATAGAATAAAGATTCCTGGCTGGATCGGAAATCCAGTCTATCTTGCCGAGACCTAATAAATAATTAAACATACCCCAATTTGGGTTATAAAACAATCTCCACATAAGTCCGACTATTACAGGAGACATGGTCATCGGTAATATGAGAAGAGTGGTTATAAAACCTTTACCTTTAAATTTTAATTGGAGGAGAAGAGCAAGTCCAAAACCAAGAATCATTTCTCCACCCACAGACATAACTACATACTTGGCTGTAGTTATAAATTTTGTCCATATCCTCGGATCGGTTAAGATACGGGAATAATTTAATCCCCCTATCATTTCGGGATTCTTTCCCCACTCAGTTGCCCCCTTAGCTGAATAAGAAGAGAAACTTAAAAACAAAGACCAAAACAGAGGAAATATATTTATCGCTATTAACAAAATAATTGTTGGTAAGATAAATAATCGCACCAACGTAGTATCACGCATACTGCGATGTAACAATTGATTGCCATTAAATTGATTTTCTCTTGATCTTTTAAACATATTTATTCCTTCTAAAACTACTTATTTTTCTTCTTCCCCCGGGAAGAACCCGGGGGAAGCATTTTCATAGGGTAACATTATAGGACAGCATTAATCATAATATCCTGCTTCTTGGAAAATATCTGTCCATATTTCTGTAAGATTGTTTAATGTCTCTTCAGCAGTTCCTTCTCCTGCAATAACATACCTGGCAATCTCCTCACTAAATGTCCTCAGAAGAATGTCATATTCCGGACATGCCCACCAGTCTTTAAAGATTTCCATGGTTACTTTAAATGCAGGATTATAAGGTGCCGCATTAAGAAATTCTTCAGACTCTAGAACTCCTGCATGACAAGTGTAGCCACCTAATTTAACCCATTCCATCTGTACATCTTCTCTTACAAACCATTCCAGCCACTGATATGCCAGATCCTGCTTCTTTGAATAAGTTACCATTGAAGCTCCCTGGCCGCCAAGAGCTGAGAACTGTCTTTCTACACCGTCTACACCTACCTGCGGCGGGCAAGCAAAATAACCTGTTACATCAGCATATGGATTGGTCGCAGGATTTGCAAGAGCCGGGAAAAATGCAAAATAATTAGTAGCCATTGGAACTATGCCAGCTGTAAACGCATCATTTGTAGCAACATAGAATGCATTCCCAAACCCTGGAGGAACAAATTGGAAGAGTTCCCGGTAATATTCTAGTCCTTTAATAGCGCCCTCGCTATTTAACAGGCCATCAACCTGCATTGTTGCATAATCACCAAGTTCTCCGCCGTAAACCCAGATAACCTGCTCAGCAAACATAGCAAGTGAATCGTATCCATTATCCCCATAAATTGCAACGCCGTAGAAATCATTGTCTGGGTCATGGAAAAATTCAGCTATGTCTTTTAGAGCATCCCATGATTCTGGAACTCCAAGTGCATACCCATATTTTGCTTCAAAAGCAGCCATATTGTCAGGATCTTCAAATAAGTCTTTACGGTATGCCCAGCCAAGTGCATCTCCTTCACATGGAACTGCATAATATTTTCCAGCTCCCTTGGGATATTCTGCATAATAAGTTAAAGAGGCAGGAGTAAAGCTCTTATCAACTCCATGCTCTATTACCCAGTCGGTTAAATCTACATAATGTCCGTTTACTGCCATATTACCAATATCCTGGCTATCACCAACTATAATATCCCAGGCATCACTACGGGCAATCATCTCTGTATTATACTTTTGAACAAATGTTTCCCATGGAGTCTGCTCAACAATTACACCAATACCTGTTTCAGCAGTAAAGCCTTTAGAAAGTTCTTCAAGAGCATCAGCCGGCTGCCATTGCGCCCAGTGAATAGTTATGAACTGCTCACCTGCAGGTGCTTCTTCAGCAGGTGCCTCTTCAGCAGGTGCCTCTTCAGCAGGTGCTTCTTCAGCAGGTGCTGCTTCTTCTTTGCAGCCACTGAGTGAAAAGCCTATTACCATCGATATGCTTATCACTAAGACAACAATCCACAATAATGTTTTTTTCATTTCCCCTCCTTTTGTAAATTTTGATTACAACAAACAATTGACAATTTGATTAATATTTCTCCTTAACCACCCCCTTAAATTTCTTTAATATTGCCCTTATAATAAACTTATATTTTAATATAAATCCTCATCAGTATTGCCATTATATTATTCAAAATATTTAGAAATAGCATAAGATACTGCTCCCAGCACACCCGCCTTATCACCAAGTTCAGAATATTTAATTTTAGTCTCTTTTTTTATCTTTGGCAGAGAAATTTCATTAACCCTTTTTCTAAGATTATCTAAGAAATATTTTCCAGCTTTTGCAAATATTCCCTGTATTATTATTATTTGAGGGTCATACAAAAGAATTATGTTAGATATCCCAATAGCAAACCAATTAATTACATCATCTATAAGTTCTAATGCAAGTTCATCATATTTAGCTGATGCATTAAATATATTATATATATTTATTTCACCAGGATTTCCTCCATTAAAAACCAATGAACCAGGGTATCTATCATATTTTTCTTTAGCCATTCGGATTATTCTTGCGGTTGACACCATAGCTTCAAAACAGCCCTTTCCTCCGCATGCACATATTTCTTCGCTTATAGGATTTATAATCATATGTCCTACTTCTCCAACCAGGAAATGTCCGCCCCTTTTTATTTCATTCTCCATTATTATCCCGGAACCCAGTCCTTTGCCTGCTATTAAGGTAACAATATTCTTTTCATGTCTTGCAATGCCCACGGTTTTTTCAGCAAAAGCCTGAAACCTGTTGCCGTTATCAACATAGATAGGTATTTTGTCAGGTATTTGTTCAGATATATTTTTCTTCAGTTCAACATTTTCGCCCCACGAAGGAAAATGTGGGGAAAATATTACCACACCCTTATCAAAATTTGTTACACCATAAGTACCCACCGCAAGGCCTGTGATCTTTTTTCTATCAATACCTGTATCATTTATAAGTTGTTCATAAGAATTGACTAACTTTTTTAAAACAATATTAAATTTCTCGTTAGTTTGTAATTCAACTGAAATTTTCTTGAGTATTTCTCCTCTAAGATTAGTAATTACTGATAGCAGTTTGTTCGCAAAAATCACTATTCCAACAGCGTATCCTCCATCTGCATTAAACTTAAAAATATTTGGCTTTTTGCCGCCTTCTTCAGTAGATTTCCCTTTACCTGTGACAGCAACAAGCCCTTTGCCAATATAATAATTCATTATTTTCATGAGCGTTGTCTTGCTTAAATCTACCTTTTTTGAAAGTTCTGCTATCGATATTTCACCTGAATTGCGAAGGATATTTAAAATTACTTTTCTATTGATTTGCTTAACTGCTTTTCGTTTTCTTAAAGTAGTCATTCCAGTTAGTTTTATAAAAATTTATAAAATTACAAATGACCTCAGGGGTACTATGAAATAGTGTAAGTGAAATAAATTAGTTTGTCAAGTCAATTTTATAACTGGTTCTTATAACCTTCTTATAAAACTAGTCTCAAGAATATTCTTAAGCCTTTAATTAAATTGTCAAAGAACAATAAAGTTTTTAAACCATTCTTATTTAATTTCTCTTGTAGACTTTCTAACTATTAATGTATTTTCTAAGTTAAAGCTAATTTTAGTATCCAGCTTATTATTTAATTTATTTATAAGTAGTTCAACTGCTTTGATTCCCATTTTTAACATGGGATGGCGAACCGTGGTAAGAGGTGGATTAATCAGGGAAGACAATGAAATATCATCAAATCCAACAATTGACACATCTTTGGGAACTTTTACATTCATTTCATGTGCGCGTTGAATCAACCCAAATGCCATTATATCATTGGAAGCAAAAATTGCTGTTGGTTTATGATAATTACTGAAAAATTTTTCAAAAGCATCTCTGCCGCCTTCAAAGCTAAAATCACCGGTTAACATTAATTTAGGATTAACAGGTATATTATGTTTTTTCAGTGCCATAATATATCCCTTTTCCCTCTGTAAGCTATCCTGAACATCTTTAGGTCCAGATAAAAATGCTATGTGTTTGTGATTAAGATTAATTAAATGCTCCACAGCTGATATGGCCCCTTTTAAATTATCAATGTATACCTGCGGAATATTATTTTTATTTATAGACCGATCTACTATTACTAAAGGTATATTATCATTTATTTCACAAATAAGACTATTTTCTAAACGGGGAGCAACAAGTATAATGCCGTCAGCCATTCTATTGATAGCTGCATCAATATATTCCTTCTCCAGCTCTACTCTACCTTCGGTATCACCAAGAAAAATATTATACCCATTTTCTCTTGCAAAATCTTCGGCACCTTTTATCATTTCAGAAAAAAATGGGTTAGAAATATCAGGTACTATTATTGCAATAAAGTCACTCTTTTTAGCAGCCAGGCTTCTTGCTGTTATATTGGGCCTATAATTTAATTCTCTAATTGCTTTTAAAACTTTGGCTGCAGTTGCTTTTGAAATATTGCCTTTTTTGTTAACTACCCGGGAAACCGTCATCAAAGAAACATTTGACTTTTTTGCAACATCTCTAATTGTCGCTCTTGCTTTCATAACTTTATTTTATTCGAGCATTATGATTATGATACCGCTAACAGTCAATAGCATTATGGTACTAATAATTTTATTTTCTGTCAAGCTTTCGTTTAGATTTTTATATGAGCAACAGGGCTTTTTGCTGTTTTTAAAAAATAATTTATTCATCATTAATAATAATTTTGGTGCCAGCTATTTTATTTTCACACACTACATAAGCTATCAGGAGCAGCATTGCAAGAAACATAAAAATTATTGCTAAAGATACAGAAAAAGTTATGTTATACCTTGAGATAAGCCTCGTCACGAAGGGCGCTATTGATATCCCTATATTTGACGCAGCAAACAATATTGTAATAAGCACTCCTTTTCCTTTTTTATAAACTGCACTCCCTGAGGAAATCAGCAGTGGAAACATTCCTGAGAAGCCGAGCCCAGTAAGGCCCACAACAATCAAGATAACATATCTTGATTTTAGTAAGACCATGAAAATCATCGAAATAATAGCAACTGCGGAAAGGCCTAACATAACATAGCCTGAGCGAATTTTCCCTGCCATGGAACTTACTACTATCCTTCCAATTATTATTGATATCCAGAAAATAGAGATGACAAGTCCGGCTGTCTCGATGTCAAACATTCTTTCACTTCTAAAAAAAGTTGGCGACCATGCAGAAATAATGGTTTCGGAAGCACAATAAAATACAATTGAAGCAGTTATCAGCAAAAATATTATGTTTCTGCGGATATCTGTAAATATTTCTTTAAAACTTACTTTTTCTTTTTCCTCTATTACCTTTCTGCCTCCCCTGCCACCGATAAGTGCCAGATACAAAATTATTGTCACTGATATAATAAAAATAATGACATAGTATGAAAATCTCCAGCTAAGTCCGCTGCGAATCACTGAAGAAGCTACAAACGGAGCTGTAAAAGCTCCTACTGGATAAAAGCTCAGGGCAATGGTAGTAATCCTATCCTTATTTTTTACCTTACTTTCTAAAATATATTCATTAGCCTGTATCCATATTACTCCCAAAAGATACCCGATCAGGAGATAAAGAATATAAAATAAATACAGGTTGTTTGAAAAGCTTAAAAAAACAATGAACAGGATTGCTATAATATATGAAGCAATTATTACATACAGTTTCCTGAATTTTCTGTTATATAGTACTGATGTAAGTTGGCCTACAACAGCTCCGATGGTGTAAAATGTAAATACAAGGCTTAAGTTCCCGGTATCTATGCCTGTTGAAACCGCAATATCTATCAGCATTGGACTTGCTACCATGAAGAAAAATGCAAATACAAAAATTGATAAAAAATTTGGGATTTCTACTAAATAATCTTTAAAATTGTCTTTTCTATTCATATTTTTATTAATGGCAGCTAACATGCATCATTCATTAATACATCTTTGTCATCTCTCAACAATGCTTGCAGACTCAAAAGTGTACCATAATTTAGTGCCTGATACCAGTTATAGGCTCCGCCTTTAAGCTAAAAAGCATTATTGATTGGCGTAAAAAGGGACCCGGCAAAATAATACAATATCACATGCAGTTTGTATAGGTATTGAATACATAGTGCCATGAAAAACTTAAACATACTATCCAGTCTGGAATTCCTGGTGCAAGATTTGAGCTGCAAACTTTCCCAGAGTTATTGTTTTTACAACATTTTTTTTCGTGTATAATAATTACTACCCAATATGTTTAGGCTCAAATACAAATAAATATTAGCGGCAAAATATGACAGCGACTTACAAAATTATTAAATATATAATAGATTTAGGACCTGTTGTACTGCTCCCATCAATATTATTTATTCTAGGCTTGATTGCTTCTAAAAATTTCCTTAAGACCCTGAAGAATTCCATATTTATTTTTATAGGGTTGGCCAGCATGTCCGTCCTTCTTTCGATTTTTATAAATTTTTTTAAACCAATTATAAGTACCATTATCATAAATTCTTCCAAAGATTTTAAAATCCTGGATGTAGGGTGGGCAATCTCAGAAAAAATAATTTTAAATTCTCCAATAATTTTTCAAATAATTATAGCAACAATCTTTTTAAATATACTTATGCTTGTCTTGAGACTTACAAGAACAGTAAACATAGATTTGTGGAATTACTGGAATTTTTTATTTGCCGGCTCCATTATTTTTACAATCACTGGGATGCAATGGATTGGGATATTAATTTCTATGGTGATTGCTTCCATAACACTTGTCCTGTCAGATATTTATGCCCACCGCACAGAAAGCTACTTTGGCCTAAATGGAGTGTCAAACCCCCAGGCCAATGTCATATGCTGGGCTCCTGTTTCCCATCTTATAACTACTGTTTTAAATAAAATTCCACTAATTAAAAAAATACACATCTTCTATGAAGAAATTCAGTACAGGCTCGGCATCTTCTCTGAACCAATGATAATTGGATTTGTTTTAGGATTTATCATAGGACTAATTACAAAATATAAAAATTTCTATTTAAACATCGGCCCTAATTTTTTATATGGCCTTGCTTCCGGGTTAAAATTATCTATCATCATGATACTGCTTCCAAGGGCAGTAAACATTCTTTTTATGGGATTGGCTCCAACAATAGACAGTATCGGAAGTTTTATAAGACACAGGATTACAAGGAGAACAATATACATTGGTCTGGACTCCATTATTTTTGTAGGTCATCCTTCTGTAATTGGGCTTTCCATTATTATTATTCCTTTAAGTGTTTATATGGCAACTCTGCTGCCAGGCAACACACTTCTTCCAAATGCTGATTTAATAATGATCCCTCTTATACTAATCTGGGCCATTACTCTATCAGGAGGTGATATCTTTAGAAGTTTTGTTTCAGCAATAATAATAATCCCTATTGTGCTTTTTGTCACAGCTGATATGGGAAATTTGCTTACTAATTTATTTTTAAAATATAATATGGAACTTACTGAAGGGTACAATCAGGTTTCAAGTATCGGAGGCAGTTCTAATTTATTTTTCTGGATACTTCTTCAGATTATAAAGCCTGTTCTTAACCTGTTTCTATAAAAACTTATTTTTCCCTTTTTGTTATTCTGTGAATGTAATCTAAATATAAATTTTTACACATACCACTGCCTCTCTCAGAGACAAATAGCCCGCTTCTTTCTAAAACAAGCCTTATTTTTTCTTTATCATACATAATTGTTTTCCGCGCATTGTAAGCATTGGTCCTGTTAACCCATAGGCCTATCTCCTGAGAAATGAACGGGAAAAAAGAACAATCTCTTACAATATCCTCCCATGGAATTTCAAGTTTTTCCATAAAATCGATACAATTAATATCAGGATCTTCCTTAATTACATTTTTAGCCTGGTTCACTATTTCTAAATTAACCCTTTTATCAATTCTTTTAAGATTATATGATGAAATCGTTAAAAAAATCCCGTATACAACAATTACCGGAGCAAAATAGTAATAATAATCAACTAAAAAAGTTACAATGTATTTTCCAATTTTTCCCAAGAAAGCATTAAGCCAAACTTCAGACACTTAGCTCCCCCTAAAACATCTTTTTTATCTTAAACCTGGTTCTTTAACACCTGTTACCAATACTTTACAAAATTTTACTCTTAATTCCAAATAACTACAAAGGCAAAATTGATTTTGTAATTAAATGCATGTATAATTTGTATATACAAGATATACAGGAGCAATATTATGGAAAAACAAATGATAATCAGGATTGATAAGGAAACCAAAGATAAATTTAGTAGAATCGCCAGAATGGAGGGTAAAACTTCCAGTGAAAAAGTTCGTGAATTGGTTAATACCTATATTGCAGATAATGATTTATCCTCAGTTGTTGATGACTTATGGAGTAGAATTTCGGAAAAGATTAAAATGGAAGGGTTTAAGGAAGAAGACATTGATACCGTTATTAAAGAAGTAAGGACTGGCAAGTGAGAGTAGTAATTGATACAAATGTCTTTGTTTCTTCATTTTTTAATCCAAAAGGAAATCCCAAAAGAGTCATTGATTTATGGAAGAATAGAAAAATAACTATTTGTATAACAGAAGAAATTTTAGAGGAATATGTGGAAGTACTCGCAAGATTAGGGCTTTCGTATGAACCTGAGTTAGAGGAACTACTAAAATTGTTTAAAAAGAAAAATAACATCGTATATATATCCCCTACCCCTAAATTTAGTTTAATTAAGGATGACCCTAGCGACAATAAATTTATAGAATGTGCTGCTGCAGCTCAGGCTCAATACATTATTTCTGGTGATAAACATTTACTAAATCTGAAGGCATTTCGGAACATCGCGGCCATTTCGCCTTCAGAGTTTTTAAATACTTTAATATGATATATACACTAACATTAAACCTTGCGATTGATATTACTTACGAAACTGGTTATCTGTCAAAAGACAGTATAAACAAGGCAGAAATTAAGACTGCCTCTGTTGGAGGCAAGGGAATAAATATTTCAAGAGCGTTAAGTTGCCTTGGTATCAAAAGTTTGGCCTTTGGTTTTTGCGGAGGAAACTTTTATGATTTTATAGTCAATACGCTTGCCAGTGAGAACATAAAAACTGATTTTACGAAAACAAAAGGCGCAAGCAGAATAAATATAAAAATAATTGAAAAAAAAGAAAAAAATCTTATTGAATTAAATGAGATCGGACCTTTTATCCACAAGAGTGAAACTAAACTGCTTATGGACAAAATTAGAACTCTGCCAAAAAAAGGAGACATTTTTGTAATTGGCGGCAGTCTTCCCAGAAATACTGATGTAAGTATTTATAAAAAAATAATCAGCATCCTTAAGAAAAAAGAGGTGTCTGTGCTTCTTGATTCGTCAGGAGCACCACTTTCTGAAGGTCTCCTATCCTTGCCAGAAATTTTAAAAATAAATTTAAAAGAGTTAAAAGAGGTAAATAAAATTTCTGATGATAAAAATAACCGCAGGGAAATTGTAGATATACTAGAAAAATATATAGCAGATGGAATAAAAAAAATAATGATAACAAACGGTTCAAGAGAAGTGATCTATTGCGATAAAAATAGCTGCATTACAGCAAAACCCCCGCACGTTGAAGGCCGCATTAGCAGCACAGGTTCCGGAGACTCAGTAAACGCTGGATTTATATATTCAATGCTGAATGGTTACAGCGCTGAGGATACTTTAAAATTTTCTGTTTCATGCGGAAGCGCAAACCTGTTAAATGACACCCCGGGACAGATCCAGCTAAATGAAGTAAAAAGACTGGTAAAAAAAGTGAAAACAAAAAAAATTTTCAAGAATTTTTTATAGTTTTATCATGATATCCAATATTTCTCAATATAACTGTATCTTCATTTTCTTTAT